>DXZL01000040.1 GCA_019419725.1 Veillonella sp.
CGACGACCTGCGAGTAGATAGTCAGTACTATCTTTTACACGAATATGACAATACACGCCGACCAATAAATTCAGTAATAAATAGGCACAAACGATAACCCATATAATAGTTAAAGAATCCATATGCCACCTCCTAAACTACAAACTAGTTAGAGACACATACTAAATCACCCTTACCTACTTGCGGGGCATATATCAAGTATAGTTTAATTATCCATAAAAATTGGAGAAAATACAAAGAGGAGTTTCTTGGCGCATTGGAGAATGTATATATATTAGAAACTAAAAATGCCCGTCAATGGCGGACATTTTCTATGCGTTTAAAAAGCAAAATAGCCCTTCGTTTCTTCGGAAATTAGATAAAACGAAAAGGCCATTTCTACATGTTTCATTTAGTTTAGAGATGAGCCTGACGCAACTACTCGTCTGACTATCTACTTATATTATAGGGATAAAGATATATATCGTCAAATGGAGATAAACCTTATAAATATCAATCTTATAAATAGCAATTAGAAGTAAATCCTACATACTAAATTATAAAATTATTAATAATAGGCACGACCTTGTTTGCATAGTATACTTATGCTAATAAGGTTGTGCTTATTTTGTTGTAATGTGAGAGAAGAAAAAGAGAGGGTTTTATGTTACGTAAAAGTGTAATTATGATGGCAGTAGTAACTGCTTTCACCATAAATGTAAGTGCTGTACAGATTGAAGTCCCAGCCGGACAGCCGCCTATGCCCGGAGCAGATGCGAGCATTCCTGCCAATGCGTATGAGAATTATCGTCATGTTAATGAGGTAGCGGAGAAAAAAGCAGAGTCATTTAGTCAATTTATAAAATCCAAGCCTACAAATCCTCCATCTTCCTTCGATAAGCTAAATTCGGAACATCCTGGTTTTGCTAAGGCTTTGGAGCTTGCAGATTATTCGCAGTCTACAGTTGTATTGATTCATGAAGGGGATAAAAATATCAGATTATCCGTACCAAATGTTAGCTTCCGTGGTGATGTTGTAGAAGCAGAGGCTGGGAAAGGGCCGTTATTTGCCGTTCAAAGTCTCAGTACATTTTTAGTAGTAGGACCACCTCATGGGAAAGAGCTTAGTAAATATGCTGAAGGTGAAGGAAAATATAATTATCCAGGGTTGAGGAATGCATCTTGGAAGTTCATGTCAAACAATTCTCGCATAATGTATACGGAATTTACTCTGAATGATACAAAGACAACGTATGGAATTACCTATGGTGGCTGGGTTAATACAGAAGATCCATATCAGGATAAAGCACCTGAGGTGGTGATGAGTAATTATATTATTCCATCCATAGAGTCTTTATCTAGCTTGGATAATTATAGCCAAATTGAGCATTGGGGCAATTATAGCTATCGTATTCCTAAAACGGCTAAATTAATCAGTGAAACCGTTGAGGATGGAGCATATGATGTGAGACTATATGAAGATACAGGAGCTAAAATACGGATAATACGTAGCTCAATCAAGGACAAAAAGAAAGATGTAACGATTATTAAGATCCCAATACTATATTTTTTATATAAATATGGTGACTTAGAAACACCTGCACAATACGCAGTAGTATGGAATAATGGAATTGCAGGTTCTTTGGTTGATTCCTATAAGCCTAATCATGAATCCTATCTCCGTCATGTTGTGAGAGATTCTGTTTACGTTTACAGCTATCGTATTAATTATGATGAAAGTAAAACGTCTTATACACATAAACAGCTAAGAGATATGATCGAATACGTAGGCTTTGATGATGCGGCAAAGTTACGAAAAGAGCCACAATGGCGGGAAGAAGGGGCATATAAGGAGAGACTTGAAAATAGTTCCATCTTTATTCCATGGTATATGGAATGGGTTAAGCTGTTAAGTAAATAAGCTGTATTTGACTATTTAGTTTGAGAGAGGTTTTTATGGTTCAACGTATTTTAATGCTAGCCCTTGTGTTGCTGGCTTTCACCATGCCCACAGAGGCAATCACATTACAAGAATTACAGACATCGCCACAGTTCAAATTAGTTCATGTTCAGGCGATGAATCCTACGATGGAGCGCGGTGGTTTATATATCTATTTGAACACCTATTCTATTGAGGCGACTCATTATGCACCCCCACAATATTCTTTGCGTGGTACCTATTATGTCGTAATAGATACAGATTACCAATCTACGATTGAAGAGAAACAACTTACTGTGGATTATGATACAAACTATTCTCTAGCTACCTTAATCCATTCGTCTCATATGATGAATCCAAGCCCGTCTACGTTGGCTTTGATTGAGGCTAGTGAAAGTAAATCTGGCTTATCTCTAGTGGACGTAGCTGTGGCAAAATATTCATTCGATGGGGCAGCACAGCAAATGCAGTATCGAAATGATACGCGCAAGTTCCCGCTTAAGCGAAATGATACCATTATGTATGATATAGCAGAGGCTATGTTTATGGCTGCCTATCAGCAGCATTTTGAGGATATTGTGGTACAGTGAGGTGGACGATGAAACGGATATATTTACTTTCACTATGGTTACTAGCCTGCCTCGTATTGCCTATGAAAGGTCAAGCCGTATCACAGGCTGACTTATTAAACTTAGAGCGATTTGAGCACATCGATTCGAGTGCTGACTCTGGACGAGGGGATGGAAAATATTTGGACCTTTCATCTGTTAAGTCTGTAACGGCACTGAATGGTCATCGTCGTATCGAAGCCAGCATTTATGTTTCCATGCCTGCTGCTAATATGATTCAAGGACTTTCAGTACAATACGATTACCAAATGGATCGTTCTTTGCGCCATTTAATTAATGCTCATGATCAAGCTTTAAAACAAGGCAATAAGACACCGTATATCTCTATTTGGCGTACAAAACAAGGGAACTCAGGAATCACTGGAACTGTTAATGATGGCGGTACCTATTATAATGATGGAGAGATTCGTCAACAACGAGTCTATATAGAAAATCTACAAGCTATAATTCTTCCCTCAAAGTTTGGTGATGAAAAATATAAATTGCCGAATTTGCTCTATCAAAAAGCATATGGTATAGCTTATGACGATGAGACATAATAAATTATGGATAGTATTAGAATGGTTAAAGCAGCAGATAAACTCAGATGGATGATTAAACTTATTTTAGGCCTCTTGTTAAAGCTTATACTTTTACTTATTTGGGGAGCCTCTATTTGGGTTTTCTATGAATTACTCTATGATCGATATGTATTAGAAGCATATCCATTAGGGAATTATCTTCCAGTATTGATCTTCACCTTTGGGAATATTTGGGTTTTACCATGGCTCATCTTGTGGTGTAAAAAGCTATACCCTGCATTTGATACGCCTAAGGTGTATTATGGAGTAAAAGATAGGTTCGTTTCTTTGAAAGAGCAATCTCACGTAGGGGTGCTTATCTTTTATAGCATAGAGTTTTTTATAAAGTTATGTTTGCTCATATACGGCACTATTATAATGCTAGCTTGTATTATTATAGGACCAGTGCTATTGGCAATCATTAGCATGATATGTCATCAGCTTTTAGATAATATTATATAAAATTACTAGTTTGAGTTGTTTACAAGAATGTTTAGGAGAGAGGCTATGAAAAGGAAACTTATAGTTATGGGGTTTGTTATAGGTCTACAATTGGTAAGTAGCTATAATTATGTGACAGATGCAAGTTGGCTGAGCAAAACTTGGGACCGACTTGAAACAAATGCAGCAAAACAGTCTTATGATTGGCCAAAAGCTGAGCAATACACTCATTATGCGGGTGGACAAATTGTAGGGGATACCTTGCCAGAAGAGGATATGATGATTCTTGGGGTTTCTTTAGGCAATACATTTGATAGCGTGAAAGCTAGTCTAGGTCAACCAACTAAAGAGACGAGTAGAGGAATTACTTATGGTGGTGTTACATTTGGAAATTTAAAAATGGATGGTGTAGGGCCAATCGTTACATATATGATGATTGAGAATCGTGATGCCGTTACACATAGAGGTATTGCCGTAGGCGATTCCATGCGAAAAGTTCTTAATGTATATGGTAGACCTGATTTAGTGGATTCTAACAATCGATGGTTTTATGGGAAATATCGCTATCGGACTGATATTATGCACGGAATACAATTTGAACAAAAAGGCGATAAAGTAAGTAAAATCATAATTTATAAGTAATTATATTTTTACTACCTATGAAAAAAGCCGAGCTTTTAATTCTTAGAATTAACTCGGCTTTTATTAGTTTAAGCTAGTTATTTGAACTTAGTTTTGCGTCTCTTAAATTGAGTTGGGATTAAATTCATAAAATTCTCATCTGATGTGAACGCTATGCTATAATTAGATTATGCTTATATGTTTTGATAAAGGGGAAGTAAAGAATGAATAAATTTAAAGTGCGGAGTGGTGTATTAGAAAAAATTATGCAAGAGAAATTCTTGTCTGTTCTTGAGCTATCTAAAATAAGTGGTCTCAGTCGGCCGAGTTTATACAGTATTATTAATGAAAAAGTATCTTATGTTCGAGTGGCGAATTGTAAGAAATTAGCAGAAGCACTAAAGGTTTCTGTCGAAGATATTTTTTATGTAGAAAATAGTAATAGATAATGTTATAGGGGAAATTAGTAGTTTATTTGATAGGGGTAAAGGCATATGAATTATTGGATAGTAAGTGCTGATTTAAAAAAGTGGAAAGCTGAATTTGCAATGACTGATCCAAGTTTTCAAACATGGATAGATTGGAAAGAACCGATTAATTACAGTTGTTATTCTAAATCTAAGAAGCCTAAATTAAAAGGTAATGTTAAAAATCTTGCTGTAGGAGATGTTGTTTTAATTTACGCTAAGGGGAAAGAGGTTATTGGTGAAGGGGAGATTGCTAGTATAGCTAACAATCAAAACTCTATAGCCCCGGGAGATTATGTGACTATTACACCTCATGTGGTCTTTAATGCTCCTATCAAAATTGAGGATATCATAGGTAATAGGTCAGAAAAATCCTTTCAGAATGGATTTGGTGAGATTAATAAAACTGAGTATAAGAATTATAAAAGAGCTATGGCACTTTCAGGGGCTAAGGTAGTAAGTAATTTTAACAAAAGTAATCTTTATGACTCTGTTTACCTGCCTAAAGTTACTATTGATAAAATATTAAACTTGTTGAACCGAAAAAAGAATATTATTTTGCAAGGACCACCTGGGGTTGGGAAAACATATCTTGCAAAAAAAATTATAGAGTATCTTACAGATAAAAATAATTTTACTTTTGTTCAGTTTCATCAAAGTTATTCTTATGAAGATTTTATAATGGGGTATAAACCAACTGAATCTGGTGGATTTGCATTGCAAGAGGGTAAGTTTTATGTTGCTTGTAATGAGGCAAAGAAACTGCAAAAGATAGAAGGTAAGAATACCGCCCCATATGTGTTTGTGATTGATGAAATCAATAGGGGGAATATTAGTAAAGTTTTTGGCGAGCTATTAATGTTAATAGAAAATAACTATCGTGAAACATCTATTACACTTGCTAATCAGAAGGAGTTTTACGTTCCTAATAATTTATATCTTATTGGTTTAATGAATACAGCTGATAGGAGTTTAGCAATGATAGATTATGCATTGCGTCGTAGATTTAGTTTTGTAACAATTGCTCCTGTTTTTGAGGGGATAGAAACCAGTGATTTTGGAAATTGGGATACCTATGATAAAGGTGATGATAAGCAGAAAAAATTTGCGCAGTTTCTTAAGTCAGAACAACTGGATACAGGTTATGCTAAAAAGTTAATTAAAGAGATTATAAGTTTAAATCATACGATAAAAGAGGAGTTAGGCGAAGGTTTTGTAATAGGACATAGTTATTTCTGTAATCTTGCAGATGATAATATTCCTGTTTCTAAAAATCGCTTAGAGGAGGTTATTGAATTTGATATTGCTCCATTATTAGAGGAATACTGGTTTGATAATCTTGAAAGGGCTAACGAACTAAAGGATGGTTTGCTTAATGCTTTGAAATAGGTGCAATATGTATCTTTATAAAACTATACCTATAAAAAATGTGTTTTATATGCTCTCATATATTAGTAATTTGAGGTTTGATGCTACAATTCAAGGTGACTTTACTAAATCTGACAAGACCTTATTTGAACTTTATATTGATTTATTTTGTAATGAATTGAAACAATTAGTACAATCAGGATTATACAAAGATTATATTAATTATGATGATGTGATATATACTGTTCGTGGCCATATTGAGATGAGTGAAACCGCACGATTGAAAAGTCGAGGAAGCAATGCAGTTGCTTGTAATTTTGACGAGTTTATTACTGATTCTTCATTTAATTCTATCGTCAAATCGGTTATTGAGCTGTTGCTTTTTAGAAGTGGTAAGTTAGTCACACTAAACCAGAAGAAAAAGCTACATCTTTGGGGATGCTATTTTGGAGATATTTCGTCTTTATCGTTACAAGCAGTAGATTGGAGTAGCATAGTTTATAATCGACAAAATATTAGATATCGAATGATATTATTTTTGTGTCAATTAATTGTAGAGTGTCTATTATTTAGCATAGATAAAGATGAGTTTGATTTGCCTTTTATTAATCAGGTTCTTTTATATAATATTTTTGAAAAGTTTGTATATCAATATAGTAAAGCATATTGTAAAAGTACATATAATAATGTCTATATCTCACACGAACCGATGAATTGGTGCTCTGAAAATTTAGGTCCTTTAATGCCTAGAATGCAACCAGATATTTTAATATATAGTGATGATAAAGCATTGATTATAGATACAAAGTTTTATGAGCAAATATTAGTTTCTCGAAATAGTACTAGTAAAAAAACCTATAGATCTAGTCATTTGTATCAGATTTTTACTTATATTATGCACTATAGTTATAATAATCCTCACCTAGATACTAGTGGGCTGCTATTGTATGCAGGAACAGAAATGGAGTTGCAATCAGAATATAGGCTGCAAACTCATAAAGTTTGTAATAAAAGTCTTGATGTAGAAATCTTAGATCTTTCTGTAGATATACCTAAGATTAAAGAGCAGTTAAATCTAATGATACAGCGTTATTTCTCGTAATAAAAAGTTTTTGTATCCTTTTATTGTTTAAAATCGGAGATATATATAATAGGCACAGTCTTATTTGCATAGTATACTTATGCTTATAAGGTTGTGCTTATTTATGTTGTAAGTGTGAGAGAAGAAGAGAAGAGAGAGTTTTATGTTACGTAAAAGTATAATCGTGATGGCATTAACGGTTGCTTTCACTATGAATGTAAGCGCTGTACAGATTGAAGTGCCAGCTGGACAGCCACCTATGCCAGGTGCGGATGCGAATATTCCTGCCAATGCGTATGAAAATTATCGGGCCGGTAGCTTGAGTAATGTAGGAACTAGTGATGTTATAAAGTTAGAATCTAAATCTGAAAAGAATAGGGAAATGTTTATAACCGACTGGGGACTAACACGAGATGAAGCTAATGAGATAGCAAGTGGTTCTAAAAAGGTGATAGATTTAATCGCTAATGAGTCTGCAGTTGTGTTGTTGCATGATGATCGTACTAACATCCGAGCATCTGTCCCTGGACTACTATTAGCAAGTAAATATTACCCCAAACGCAGTGATGGTGAGCGTTTATCTATTGTAAGAGAACATTCTGTGTTTTTTGCCATCGGTACGAAACAGAATTATGATGATGCATTAGGCAAACTAAAAACGGACCGAAAAGGGGAGTTTATATATCCCGGTATCCCGCATGGTAAATGGGCTATTGAAACAGAGTCTTTTGGCGAAAATACGCCTGCTATGGTTGCCGTAGTTGGTTTAGATAATCAACCAAATCAAGAATATATGATAGGGCTTAGCTACAAAAATCAGCCTGTTACCGACAAGCTTGAGCGTGTTATGAGTAATTATGTAATTCCGTCGATTCACTCTTTAGATGATATGGATCAGTATAGTGAAAGTATCAACTGGGATAATCTCCTGTATCGCATTCCTAAAGGACTTAAACTAACAGCACAGAAGTCATTAAAGGACTCTGCCGAAATAAGGGACTATCGTGGATTAGGTATGCGACTTGTTGTGGCCAAGAAATCTGTAAAGGTAGATGATAAATATATTTACTCCTTTATTAACGAAATTTCGGAGGTAAAGCCAGAAAGTCAAATTATAGGTGATGCACCTATTCAGGCAGCATCTGTTTGGAATAATGGCGTGCCTAGTCTTTTAGTAGATAACTATCAACCGGGTAAAAAATCTTTAATGCATCGATTCTTACGGGATGACAAGAATATATATATTATGAGTTTAGTTTATACTGACGGAGCAGTGCCATATTCTCATATTCAGCTGCGTAATACAGTAGAATATTCTGACTTTGCAAATATTGAAACATTGAGAAATAAGGTAATCCGCATTCAAAGTCAAGAAAAAATGTAATATAGTTGTGTGTATTTAGTTTGTATATTTTGATAGGGGTGAACTAATGAGTAAACTCAAATATATCAAAACTATATTAGTACTTTTGCTTAAGGCGTATCTTGTCTATCTATGGATTAACTTTGTAGAGACCTTTACTCAGCTACTCTATAATATCTATGTATTAAAAGTATATTCACTGGAGCATTTCGACCTATTTCTATTCTTTCTCTTTGGTAATATATGTTGTATTCTGTGGCTTGTTTTATGGTGTAAGCGATTACCGCCAGCTTTTAACAAACCAAAAATATATTATAAAATTAAAGACTGGATACGATCCAAGAAACAAGAAGCACCTATCTATAAAGTCCTATTTGGCAGTTTACTGCTTTTGTTAAAGCTATGTCTTGTAGTGTATATCTTAATCGCTATCTCTACTGTTTTAAGCATTCCACTGATAGATTATTAGTATTCTATCAAACGTTAAATTAACTAAAAAGCTGAGCTACTGCGTTGGTTAAGTAGCTCAGCTTTTATTAGTTTATTCGTATATTCATATAATGTAATGCTTATTGTATCGTATATTAGTTCGTTCTATAATAGACTTAGGATAGTTGGACGAGGTTGGGCCTCTCTTCGTTTTTGAAGGGAGGGATAAGTCTATGAGTGATTATGAAATAATCATGCTCCTCTTACAAGTCTTGGCTATTGTCATTGCTTTTGGAGCCTTAGTAGCCCTTATTTGCCTTACAAAAAGCAAATAGCCCTCCGTTGCCTAGTGTGACTAGATAACTGAAAGGCCATTTCCTAATCTTTTTTCAATTTCGAGATGCGCCTGACGTAACTACTCGTCTGACTATCTACTTATATTATAGGGGTAAAGATATATATCGTCAAATTAAGATAAACATTATAAGTACTAATAGCGCTAATCCCTTTATATTCTAAAATATAAACTTATAAATAATACGTAATATGCATAGTCTTATTTGCATAGTATACTTATGCTAATAAGGTTGTGCTTATTTATGTTGTAAAAGTTTAGAAAGATGAGAGGATATATGTTACATCGATTTTTAATAACTCTAGGGCTTATGCTTGCTTTCACCATCCCAGCTCAAGCAATCACGATTGAGAAGCTCACGTCTCAGCCGCAGTTTAAGCAGGTATCTCAGTTTGTATCGGATATTCCTAATATAGACGAGCGTGGCGCGTCCTATATTGACGTGAATACGGTGAAAGTAATCGGGTTTGAGCCGCCTATTTATACGATTAAGGCGACTGTATATAAAGCATATCAGTGGAATGATGAGAAAGTGATTACCGTTAAGGACATGACTTTCACCTATGATATTAGCAATTCAGCAGCTAGCAAGGCCTATCGGGCGCAACAGCAAGGGACAACGGCGATTAATACTGATGCGAATATGAATAACGATATGTGGTCTAATCCAGGTATTATGCGCGATGAAGAGGAAATCAGTCGCTTTGGTTTTGACGGAACGCCTTGGCCTATCCATCGAGGTGCCTTTCTGCGCAGACCCGTTGTGAAAGATTCTCTAAATAAAGAGTTTTACGATATCGCTGATGCAGTGTATTATGAAGTATATAAGGAACATTTTGATGAGGTTATTGTTAATTAAATTCTATGTTCGGAGGTTATTATGAAAGCATTTGAAACAAAAGATTATAAGGCGTTTACCATGTTTGAGGAACGTTGGGCTCTTGTTACAGCGGGTACGCTTGATGATTTTAATACGTGTACAGTTAGTTGGGGCAGTATGGGTAACATGTGGGGCATGCTTGGCAATGATATATCTACCGTGACTGTGTACATTCATCCAGCTCGCTATACTCAAGAATTCATGGCGAAATACGATACTTTTACAGTTAGCTTATTCCCTAACAGCCAGCGTAAGGCTCTTGGCTATTTAGGCTCTCATTCTGGTCGCGATGAAGATAAGGTTGCCAATTCTGGTTTAACACCAGTGGCAGTCGGTGATGGAGTGACCTTCAAAGAAGCAGATTTAACATTTGTATGTAAAAAGTTATATGAACACCAATTCGATGAAGCTCATTTGGCAGATAAAATAAAGGAATATTATGCAGCAAACCCTACTGCCTATACTCAAATTGGTCATGATCGTTGGGAACCACATTATATGTACATCGGCGAAGTACTTGAGGCTATAGAGGGCTAGTTTGTTCACGTAACAAATGAGGATGTGCATTCAATTTTCAATTCTTTGGAGTACTGTGAATGCTGTATCTGAGATAAATATATACTTATAAAGAAATAATGAGATATAAAAACAGCCAGTATTGCGATTTGCAGTACTGGCTGTTTGGTTTATACGGCTGATACTATTAGGTTGATTTTGAACGATGTTTTAATGGGCAGGGCACTACTTTGTTTCTGGGAATAGAACATGCTCTTTCAGTTTAAAGCTAGGATTATTGGTAGAGTCAAAAAACTCAATCATATTCCGTAATTTTTGAACTTCCTCAGCATGTAAAAAACTTGGATAAATGATGGTATAGATAAAACTATAGGTTCCATCATAGGAGTAAAAGGTTAGGATGTGATCATCTTTATGGGGTTTATAGATGTGTATGGATAGTCCAGGAATATTATTATTCCATATAACGGCATAATTAATATAATCCGATGTTGGGTAGGAATAGTAAATATCCCAGGACGTATTTAACTCCGTTTTAAAATCGTAATGACCATTTACAACAAGTTCATGCGCATATGGGTTCTTAGGAACATTGTCAGTAGAAACAAAGAATATTATGTTCCCTTTTTTGTAGTGTCTAATATCTTGGTGGTCGGAGCCCTTACTTTGACCTTCGTATATGGCGTCTTTTGGTACGCGGTATTGTATACCATTTAAGTTTTCTATGCGTGAATATTGATTTAATTCATTTAGGTTTTGCACAGAAGGAAGCACATAATTAGCCAATAATTTATCTGTAGGAACTTTGTTCAGAACGGGGTTGTTATCATAATAGACAAACCCTGCATGATATAAGGGATGACGCATGTTATAGCCCTTAAATTTAAAATTGATTGTGTCGATGGTAAGAGTTGTTTTTTTACCGTTTTCAAGGTGTGGCATCTTCATGCTATCCCAAGTGCTGTAGGTAACAGTAGGATATGAAAAT
>DXZL01000041.1:0-5631 GCA_019419725.1 Veillonella sp.
ACCATTCAAAACCCTAGACCTGATCCAGATAATACTGGCGTAGGGAAGTGGAGTGCAACATAATACTAAACTATTACGAGACCATTCCATTTGGAGTGGTCTCGTTTTTATATGTTTGGAGGTATTATGAAAAAACTAATTATTGCTAGCATATGTGTGGCCTTAGGCGTAGTGTTATCTACTACATCTATTCCTGTTGGGCCGGCTCGCATTTTTCCGTTTCAACATATGATTAATGTTATCTTAGCCGTTGTGGTGGGGGCAAGATTTTCCGTAGGTGCTGCCTTTAGTACTTCTTGTTTACGGAATATATTGGCCTTAGGATCTCCGCTAGCCTTTCCTGGCAGCATGATTGGCGCTTGGTTATCTGCGTATTTATATAAAAAATATAACGCCATCTGGGCGGCAACGCTAGGCGAAATCATTGGTACCGGCCTCATCGGTGCTCTCGTGAGTTATCCAATAGCCCATTTCCTATTAGGTAAACCATTGGCATTGTTGACCTTGATTACATCCTTCGCCATGAGCTCTATAGCAGGTGCTTGTATTGGTTTCATAGTATTACAAATCTTATCTCGTCGTCATCTATTACATAAGGAGGCATAATGAAACTACATACTGCATTAACAATTGCTGGTACTGATCCTAGCGGTGGTGCCGGTATTATGGCCGATTTGAAATCCTTCCAAAGTCGTCATGTATACGGCATGGCTGTTGTTACCTCTGTGGTAGCCCAAAATACGACGGGCGTACATCATGTAGAACATCTATCGCTAGAGAGTATTGACCGACAATTACACGATGTGTATTCTGACATTGCACCTCAAGCCGTTAAGACGGGCATGATTGCCTTGCCGGAGATGATGGATCTTATCTATCCTTATGTGAGTAAACCAATTCCTTATGTAATGGATCCCGTTATGATTGCCACTAGCGGTGACCGACTCGTATCAGATGAGGCAGTAAATTTCTTAAAATCCAAACTCATTCCGACGGCTACAGTTATTACACCTAACCGCAGCGAGGCTGAGGTCTTAGCGGACATGTCTATTACGTGTGAAAGCGACATAACAACGGCGGCAAATCGTATCTTACAGGACTTAGGGCCCCAAGTAGTTATCATTAAAGGCGGTCACATCGGCGAAGATGCAACGGATTATGCTTTCACTAAAGATGGTAGCATCCGTACTTGGACGAGCCCAAAATATGATACGGTGCATACTCATGGTACAGGCTGCACCTTCTCTGCAGTAATTACGGCGGAGCTCGCTAAAGGGCGTGATGTAATGGATGCCATTGGTATTGCCAAGGACTATATTGCACTTGCTATTAAACATAATCCTGGGCTGGGAAATGGCTGTGGTCCCGTTAATCATATGGCTTATGGCCTCTTATCTAATGGTCCTGAAACGATGGATGAGCTCTTGAAAAACGACGAGAGGAGATAGTGATATGACCCATGAAAATCCATATATGAATGGTCAATTTTGGCCTGAACTTAATATATTAGAAATCTTGCGCCAGAGAAACCCTCTCGTTATTTGTATTACCAATGATGTGGTGAGGACCTTTACAGCCAATGGTTTACTCGCCATTGGCGCATCACCGGTGATGAGTGAGTGTAGTGAAGATTTGAAAGACCTCATCGTCCATGCATCGGCGCTACTCATCAATATTGGTACTCTTACACCTGACAAGGTTAGTTACTATAAAGAGGCCATAGCACTGGCGAAGAAACATGAGGTTCCTATCGTTTTAGATCCAGTGGGGTGTCATGCGGGGGCTTATCGTTTATCTGTGGTGTTAGACTTGATTAAGACTGGTGATATCTCATTAGTGCGAGGTAATCAAAGTGAAATTAAAGCTATATACGATGCTTTAATTCCTAATAATCAGGCAGATACATCCACTACCGGTAAAGGTGTAGATGGAGGACAAATCGAGGATAGTGCTGTTATCGCATATCGTCTAGCGCGCCTTATCAACTGTCCTGTTGTAGCTACTGGCGAAGAGGATTATGTTTCTGATGGAACTCGGGTGTTTGCCGTACCGCATGGTCATCCTATTATGACAGCTGTAACGGGAACAGGCTGTCTATTAGGAGCTGTATTGGCGGCTTTCTTTAGTGCTTATTATCCATGTAAAAACAGACTATCTATCGGTGAATTTCTCGCCTATGCATTGGCTTACTATGGTTTAGCCGGTGAAAGTGCAGTGCAGGTAAGTGGCGTAAAACCTGGTAGCTTTAGTGTAGCCTTTATGGATGCCTTATATTCTCTTGGTGATGCGGTGCTTAAGTCCGAGAATCGTATACGTCCTCTAGTTGTGCCGGATCAATTAGAAGTATATTTCATCAGTGGTACGCAAGATGTGGAATTGAATGAAAATCGATTACTCTCTATCGTAGAGGATGCTTGTCGAGGCGGTGTGACTTGTTTCCAATTTAGAGAAAAGGGCGCAGGTACTTTAGTGGGGCAACAGAAACTAGAGTTAGCCCAACAGTTAAAACAAATCTGTGCTAAGTACAATGTACTCTATATTATTAACGATGATGTAGACTTAGCAGTAGCTGTTAATGCTGATGGCGTTCACGTAGGGCAAGAGGATATGAGCCTAGAATCCGTTCGTAATCTTGTAGGCCATAAGGTGGTTGGCATCTCCATTCACTCCGTGGAGGAACTTCATAAGACTGATATAATCTATGCTGACTGTGTAGGTGTAGGTCCTATGTATGCTACAAGTAGTAAACCTGATGCACAAGAGCCATGTGGACCGGAGCGTGTCGCTGAACTACAAGCAGAAGGCTTGACCTTACCATGTGTTGGTATTGGGGGAATAACTTTAGACAATGCGAAGCCTATACTAGAAGCGGGAGCCTGTGGTGTTGCCATCATATCTGCTATTGCGCATGCAGATAACCCTTATGAGGCGGTACAACAGTTTAAGCATTTAGTGGATAGTACTAAATAGCGAATAGAACACAAAAAAAGACGATGACCTAAGTCATCGTCTTTTTGTTAAGGAAGTTGTTAGTACTTACTGTAAGATTATATTGTACTTACAGGTGTGTTTAATTTAAATCTGTACTTACAGGTTGTTAGTTTAGTTAGTGTCGTACTTACAGATTAGATGGATTCCACGAAACGGTGGAAGAAAGCTTGTGGGTGAGCACATACTGGGCAAACTTTAGGAGCTTCTTCACCAACGTGTACGTAACCACAGTTAGCGCAGATCCAAGCAACTGGTTCATCGTTAGTGAATACTTTGTTACCGGATACTTGAGCTGCTAATGCAAGGTAACGAGCTTCATGACGAGCTTCGATTTTACCAACTTCGCGCATTTGGTAAGCGATTTTTGCAAAGCCTTCTTTTTCAGCTTCGTCAGCGAAATCTTTGTACATTGTAGTGTGTTCGTAGTTTTCACCAGCTGCTGCATCACGAAGGTTAGCTTCGATATCGGAAGATACGTCGCCACCATGAAGAGCTTTGAACCACAATTTAGCATGAGCGGATTCGTTGTGAGCTGTTTCTTCGAAATAATCAGCGATTTCGTTCATGCCAGCTTTACGAGCTGCTGCTGCGTAGAAAGTATATTTTTGGAATGCTTGGGATTCGCCAGCGAATGCTGCTTGAAGATTTTTTTCAGTGTTAGAACCTTTTAATTCTGCCATTTTAATACTCCTTTGTACTTACGATAATTTTCAAATTTGTTACTTAACTTATATATTCATAACCACTTGGTTGTGAATTCAAATAATAGAATACTTATTCTACAATTTTCGTGGGCGACTTCGCCTTAGTAAGAAAACTTATTCTTGGATTAAATAGACACTTGCCTAACTCTTAAAATAGTACTTACTGATTTTTGTTTTTTCGGCACTTGCCGTCTTAACAGTTTTATATACAATGGGATATCCGTATACTTAACGAATAATCATTGTTGACTATATTGTAACATACTAAATGAGAAATGCAAGTCTTTTTGTAAAATTTATTTCGAAAATTTTCTAAATGATAAATATTATCAATGTAGTAAAAATGCGGTTTTTTAAAGGTTGAATAGTACAGGGTTTATAAAATAAGTTCATTTTGATATTGAGAATGATAACTAAATGAAAAATCATTATTGATTACGTATTAATAATCTTTTTGTTAAATGTACTAACTACTCCCCATAAAATAACTATATAACTATAGAATTCTGATATGTTTATAGAACATGGTATTTTTTGTATAATAAGTATATAAATACTGAACGATGTAAAAGGAGGCGCTATGGCATTTGTTAGATATTACGTAGGTGATGTGGTGAAAATGAAAAAGTCACATCCCTGTGGCAGTGATGAATGGGAAGTTAAGCGGATTGGCACAGACTTTCTCATCGTATGTAATGGTTGTGGTCATCAACTATTGATGCCGCGCCCGAAATTTGAAAAGGCAGTTAAGAAAATCGTATCTCGATTGCCCGAGAATGAATAAGGAGGACGGATGGTACGACTCACTGATTACGTAACAAGTGGGGGCTGTGCGTGTAAGATTGGGCCTCATATATTAAATCGTGTATTAAAAGCGGTGACACCTGTTACCAATGAACACGTACTGGCAGATATGACAGGTGCTGACGATGCAGGGGTATATAAACTTTCAGATACACTAGCATTAGTGCAAACATTAGATTTCTTCACGCCCATGGTTAATGATCCTATTTTATTTGGTAAAATTGCGGCTGCTAATGCTTTGAGTGATGTATATGCTATGGGCGGTACGCCTTTAACAGCTATGAATATTGTGGGGTTCCCTGTGCCTCTTGTTGAACAAGGTGTATTAACAGATGTATTAAACGGAGCGGGATCCATCGTGGCTGAATCTGGTGCTGCCATCGTAGGTGGTCACAGCATTGAAAATAAAGAGCCTATCTTCGGTATGTCTGTAACAGGGCAAGTGAATCCAAATCGAATTTGGAAAAATAAAGGGGCTCAAGTAGGGGATGTGCTGATATTAACTAAGCGAATTGGTACAGGGATTATGAATAATGCTCTAAAAGGTGATTTGTTTCCTGTAGGTACTGAACAGGCCGTCACTAGCATGAGTACGTTAAATCGGGTGGGAGCAGAGGTGGCTCACAACTTTACCATCCATGCTTGTACAGACGTAACAGGCTTTAGTCTAATGGGGCACTCAGTAGAAATGGCTAGTGCCTCCGATGTGACAATACATATTAAGGCTTACGACATTCCTCTCTTTGATGATGTCATCGAAGCGGCTCAAATGGGATTAGTACCAGCTGCATCCTATGGGAATCGAAAAGCTATAACAGACGTTCAAGTAGATCAGGCTTTGGACCCTGTATGGACAGATATTCTCTTTGATCCCCAAACCTCGGGTGGCTTACTCTTCTCCGTGCCTGCTAGTGAAGGTAATAAATTGGTTGAGGCCTTACACGAATCTGGCATTGACTGTGCTAGTATTGTTGGTACTGTTGAAAGTTTCAGTGGGCTAGCAGTACGTGTTACAGAATAGATTTATAAAAAATATATTTTTTACCATTGGCAAGCGATATTTAATTACAATATCATTAGCTGATAGCTGATAGCTGATAGCTGATAGCTGATAGCTGATAGGTAATACTTT
>DXZL01000041.1:5731-11533 GCA_019419725.1 Veillonella sp.
TAGCTGATAGCTGATAGCTGATAGCTGATAGCTGATAGCTGATAGGTAATACTTTTACAAAACATATAATGTATATAATATAGAGGTGTATGATGAGCAATACAAATGAATTAACTGTAGATGTACGTGGTAGCTTGTGTCCAAAACCTGTGATTGAAACTAAGAAGGTTAGCGATGCGAATCCAGATGCTGTTATTACTACTATTGTAGATAATGAAGTGAGTCGCGATAATGTAGAAAAGTTTGGCAAGTCTCGTGGTTATGGTGTGGCAATCCGCCAAGATGGTAAGGATTTCTACCTCACTATGACGCCAAATGCAAATCCTGTTACAGAAGCGAGTTGCGAACCGATGAACTATGGTAACCGAGTTATCTTGATGACAAAAGATTATCTCGGTGAAGGTAGTGAAGAGCTCGGTAGAAATTTGATGAAAACCTTCTGGGTGTGCATGGTAGAAGCTGATATAAAACCATCAAAGATCTATTTCATTAATAGCAGTGTTAAGATGGTAACTAAGGATTCTGTTCATTTAGAAAATATTAAAAAACTAGCTGATCTTGGTGTTGAAATTGCAGCATGTGGCATTTGTCTCGATTACTTTGGGGTAAAAGAAGAACTTGGCGTAGGTAGCATTACAAATATGTACGCTATTACGGACTCTATTCTTGGGGAGAATATAGTTAAGTTATAATTCTTAGCACTAGCATTTTAACTGACAGGTTTAGACGGAACGTCTTAGCTTTAAACGGATCGTTAATGTTATAACAATGGAATGGTATATGCTATGGTAGGAGGTGAGGCATTGGAAAATAAAAAATTACTTGTCGTCTTTACGTCCTATTATTTTGGCGATAAAGCAGACAAGATACTAACAGAATTAGCGGTGCCTCATCAATTGATGGCTACACCTCCAGAGCTTTACGATATGTGTGGTTTATCTGTGCAAATAGATCCAAGTATTGTAGAGCAGGTTCAGACTATTTTAAAAGAACATAAGATTAGTACATCTGGCCTCTTTTGGTATGAAAAAGGTGAGCTAGCTGTACCATATAAAGCCTAGACATCGTCTAGGCTTTTTCTTGTTTTTTATTAAAATTTTCATTCTTCTGTAATTTAACGGCTAACTATGGTACTATAAATATATGATATTTTTTATCATTATGGAGGTATATATGAGCAAGTATGAAATAGAAAATGTAAAATTAACAGCCCCTAAATTGGATCGTAACGATTTAGAGTACGCTATGACCTATCGCTATGCTTGTAAGAAGTTTGATAGCAATAAGACAATCTCTGAAGAAGACTGGAATGCTATTTTAAGAGCAGCTCGTTTGGCACCTACATCCCTTGGTTTTGAGCCTTTTGAATTGCTAGTTATTCAAAATCCAGAAATTCGGGAAAAAATGAAAGCTCATGGCTGGGGGATTTTAGCAGGTATTGAAGCAAGTCATTTTGTGGTATTCTTAACACGTAAAAAGGTAGATTTAGAATTTGATTCTCCCTATGTACGTTATATTCAAGAAGAGGTTAAACAATTACCTGCTGAAGTAGATGCTATTTATAAAGAAAAATATGCTCAATTTACTACAAGTGATTATAAAACATTTGAGTCTGAACGTGCTGCTTTTGATTGGGCCTCTAAACAAGCGTATATCGTTATGGCGAATATGATGACTATGGCAGCGTATGAAGGCTTAGATTCTTGTCCATTAGAAGGCTTCAATCAAGATGACATGACAGAACTCTTAGGTGATGAACTTGGCCTATTCGATACTAAACACTTTGGCATAGCTGTAATGGCTGCCTTTGGTTACCGAGACGAAGAACCACATCGTAATAAAACGCGCCGTACTTTAGACGAAATTGTAACAGTAGTTGAGTAGATCATATATGTAGAACTAAATCGAAATTCTTCATTTAATCTTTAGAATTGAATGCTATATTATAAATATACAATGATTCTAAAATATTTATAAAAACTGCATTATTTGATAGGATTTATGAATATTTTGATTGAATAGGAAGGAGTGATTGTATGTTATGGTCAATTATTGTTGGTGGTTTTATCGGGTTCCTAGCTGGTGCCATCACTAACAAAGGCGGTGCAATGGGCGTTATCGCTAACGTTGTTGCTGGTTTAATTGGCTCGTCCGTAGGTCAGTCCCTATTTGGTACTTGGGGTCCTAGCTTAGCAGGAATGTCCTTAATTCCATCTGTATTGGGTGCAGTAATTGTTGTTGCTGTAGTCTCATTTTTCTTCGGAAAAAAAGGATAGCCCTTTACTTATAAAAGTAGATTTTATATGGTTAAACGTGATTTTACATGAAAGGAGTCACAATTATGGCATTAGATGATAAATTAGATCAAGTTAAAGGTGCAGTAAAAGAAAATGTTGGCAAATTAACTGATGACAAACAAATGGAAGCAGAAGGCGTTGTTGAAAATACAGTAGCAAAAGTAAAAGACGCTGCTAATGATATTGCAGATGATGTTAAGAAAGCTGCAGATGATGCTAAAGATGCTGTAGAAGGTGCGATTAGTGGCCTTAAAAATGCATTGGGCAATGATGACAAATAAAATTAAATAAAAGCTTTTTGTAGCATTAAAAAAACCAGTAAATCGTTCGATTTACTGGTTTTTTGTTATTAATTTGTATTATACGTTGAAGCGGAAGTGTGTTACATCGCCGTCTTTCATAACGTAGTCTTTGCCTTCTAGGCGTACAAGACCTTTTTCTTTAGCCGCATTTTGGCTACCGCAAGCTTGTAAGTCATCGAAGGATACAATTTCAGCACGGATGAAGCCTTTTTCTATATCGGAGTGGATTTTACCAGCCGCTTGAGGTGCTTTTGTGCCGTTTACGATTGTCCAAGCACGAGCTTCCATTTCGCCAGCTGTGAAGTAGTTGATAAGACCTAAGAGTGCATAACTTGCCTTGATAAGTTTAGTTAAGCCAGATTCTTCAAGGCCAAGATCTTCAAGGAATGCAGCGGATTCTTCTTCAGATAACTCTGCAATTTCGGACTCGATACGAGCAGAAACAACAACGATGCCAGCGCCTTCGCTTTTCGCATATTCCTCAACGCGTTTTACATATTCATTACCGGAGTAATCAGATACTTCATCTTCAGAAATGTTAGCTACATAAAGAGATGGTTTTGCTGTAAGCAATGTTAACTCTTTGATCATTTCTAATTCTTCTTCTTCGAGACCTTGTGCACGAACTGGTTTTGCTTCACCTAAACCTTCGATGATGCGTTCCAGCAATGGTAACTCCGCACGCGCATCTTTGTCGCCGGATTTAGCGATTTTTTCAATACGTTGTTTACGTTTTTCAACGGACTCAAGGTCTGCAAGGCAAAGTTCAGTATTGATGATTTCGATGTCGCGGATTGGATCGATAGAACCTGCAACATGAGTGATGTTAGGATCCTCGAAGCAACGGATAACTTGAGCAATGGCGTCTACTTGGCGGATGTGGCTAAGGAATTTATTGCCTAAACCTTCGCCTTTGGATGCGCCTTCTACGAGGCCTGCAATATCTACAAAGCGCATAGCTGCAGGAAGGATGCGTTTGGAGCCGAACATTTCAGCCAATACAGCTAAACGATTGTCTGGAACATCAACGACACCTACGTTTGGCTCGATTGTACAGAATGGATAGTTGGCAGCTTCAGCGCCTGCTTTTGTAATAGCGTTGAATAATGTACTTTTACCAACATTTGGAAGGCCTACGATGCCTACTTCTAAATTTGTGCTCATGGTACCACCTTTTATTAACTAATTGATTTCGTTCTTTGTGAAAGCTTCCGTAGAAACTCTATCAAATAAATATTATATCATATAGATGCTATAAATTTGTACTAAAAAAGTGACACTACTAGTCACATTGGTGACTAGTAGTGTCACTAAATCCCTTTACATAGAAATCGACAAATTATATATTGATGTCGAGGCTTCTAGATGTGTCAGGTCACATTTTCAAATTAGTAAGAGATGTGAGAGCTGATGCCGGAAAACATCTACGCCTCACTTCTTCTAAGTAGTATACCATAGAAGTAGATAAAATCCCACACATTAGTGTGGGATTTTATTTTGTGTCTTATAGAGAGTGAGCTCGTAATTCTTCAGCGGAATGTGTGGAGATCCAAGCTGGTGGAATGTCGAATACTGTGTAGCAACCTGTGCCGCCGTGTTTAGCAAGACGGTAGATACCACGAGCGTAAGCAACAAGTGCAGAGCCAGTGAATTCAGGGTTGGAGTCGAGTTTCAAGGAGTACTCGATAACGTGACGAGTGCCATCTGTACTTTCACCAGAGCGAAGAACGAAGCCACCATGTGGAATGCCTTTGTGGTCGCGATCAAGTTCTTCTTGAGAAATGAAGTTTACTACAGTTTCATAACCTACGAAGTAGTTTTCCATAGTTTTGATTTCATTTTCAATTTTAGCTTTGTCCGCATCAGGAGCAGCTACTACGTAGCACTCACGAAGGTGACCTTTGTAGCCATCAACGTCTGGAGTTTCACCATTACGGATAGCTTCAAGGTATTGTTCTTTAGGAACAGTGTATTGACGAGCATCAAGAACACCATCAATACGACGAATAGCATCGGAGTGACCTTGGGAAACGCCACGGCCCCAGAATGTATAAGATTTACCTTGAGGCAAGATGCTTTCAGCGTATACACGTTGTAAAGAGAACATGCCTGGGTCCCAACCGCAAGAAATCAATGTAGCAGTTTTAGCTTCTTTAGCTACTTTGTCTACATTAGCAAAATGCTCAGGAATACGTGCATGTGTATCGAAGGAATCGATACAGTTGAAGTATTTTGTGACCATTGGAGTTTGTTCGATAAGGTCTGTTGCAGAACCACCGCAAAGAACCATAACATCGATTTTACCTTTGAAGTTTGGTAGATCTTCCATAGTATATGTAGGAACACCAGAAACTGTTTCTAAACCTTTACGACGAGAGAATACACCAACAAGCTCCATATCAGGTTGTAATTTTACGGATGCTTCAACGCCACGACCTAAGTTGCCGTAGCCAACGATACCAATACGAATTTTGCTCATATTAGCCTCCTATATAAATCGATAAATTTAATAATTAACATAACTATTATAGCACAAAACTAGGGCATTTGATATTTTTCTATAGAATTAATTGATGATATATATAAAAGACCGATTGTACTCCTAATATAGGTGTACAATCGGTCTTTTTGTCTCTATAGGTATTAGTTTTCTATAGGGGATAAACCCTATAGTGATTATCCTATTAGAATTTTAATGTTTTAATTCTTTCAACGGCACGAATTGTATTTTCACGGCTACCAAAAGCTGTTAAACGAAGGTAACCTTCACCGTGAGGACCAAAGCCAGAGCCTGGTGTAGATACGATTTGAACTTGTTCGAGCAAGATGTCGAATAATTCCCAGCTAGTCATGTTGCCAGGAGTTTTTAGCCAAATATATGGAGCGTCAACGCCGCCATATACAGTAAGGCCGATAGATTCAAGACCTTCTTTAATGATGCGAGCGTTTTCTTTGTAGTATGCAATATTAGCACGAGTTTGCTCACGGCCTTCTTTTGTGTATACTGCTTCAGCACCGCGTTGGATGATGTAAGGAACACCATTGAATTTAGTGCATTGACGACGGTTCCACATAGGGTTTAGTGGTTGGGGTTCACCAGATTTAGTTTTGCCAGTTACTTCTTTAGGCACAACTGCGTAAGCACAGCGTGTACCAGTGAAACCTGCAGTTTTGGAGAAGGAACGGAACTCGATAGCTACTTC
>DXZL01000042.1:0-1135 GCA_019419725.1 Veillonella sp.
AAACTCAAAAAAATGGCTTGAGAGAATAGGTCTTTCTTGTTTAATAGTAGTAGGTATTATTTTGGGTGTTTGGCTTTTCTTTACTACAAATTTTATACACCCATTTATCCACTATTTGGATCTGAGGGGAGGTATAATATATTACAAAGAGCCAACTAATATAATTGCTTCTAATGTTCTTGGTTTTGATGAAGTACGAGGGAAAATATATTATATAACTACAAATGGTATTGGTATATATAATGAATTAAATAATGATCATGTATTTATATTACATAAAGAGCCACCTAATGAAATCAGAATGAATGACATTACTAATGTGTATCCAGAATTTAGTCGTTTCTCTGATTCGGAACAGGAAGTTTGGGAAAGCAAATTTTATGCTGACTTTAGGGAAAGAATTCCAATAGAGGAAGGGAATATAATTAGATTTCCATTCTTTTTCTCTAGTGAAACACGTGGGATTTATAATCTAGCAACAGGAGCTAAATTAGCGAAAATTAATAAGTATAAAATTTCTAATAATATATTCTATAATGTTGATTTTGGTAGTATTACAAAGATAGATTTAGAAACGGGTACAGTTTGGAAGTACTATTCTAACAACTTATTATATTATAATTTTCTTAATGAGACAGTTTCTAGTAAAACAAAAGAGTTTAGTATTAATGAATTAATCAAAGAACGAAATCATGATGAACAACTAAAAGATAAAATTATCGCTATAGATTATTATAGTCAATTTAGTAAAGATGATAAGGACGTTATAGAAGAATTGTTTATTAAGTTAGTTACTGCACGAGAGAGTATGAGCTTAAAACCAGAACATAAAATGGGGTTAGAAAATTATTTGCAATAAATGAAAGTAAAGGGTGATTAGTAGATGTGGAAAAAGAGATTACTAATATTTAGCATATTAGGAAACATTTTTTCGCTGTTCTTAATTGGAATCTATTTTCTATTGAATTCTTGGTTTTTTCATGCTGAATTAGGAAGTGTGGTTGGTATAAAGCCTGATTATTTAGTTCAGTTAAATAATGAAGGTGTTTTGTATGATTATAGACAAATGATTAGAATGGCAACTGGTATAAAGTCATATAAAATCATAAACTCCTTAGAATCAGATAATTATCAT
>DXZL01000042.1:1145-11493 GCA_019419725.1 Veillonella sp.
GTATTTAGATCACTATATATTTGTAAATCTTAAATTTGATATGGATGAAAAACAATATGATGATTTTATTGGAAGAATAAAGGTGATAGATGATTATGAGCACCTTCCTATAAGATATCGGCGTTTAATTGAAAGTGGTAACTGGGAATATCTTTAATTCTCTAGCTACTCTGCTAGATAGAACTAGTATATAGGTAATATAGAGGATTTTTAGGTATGAAATTTAAAACAATTTATTCTATTGTTTGGTATATATTTCTAGGCTGTTTTAGTTTATGGCTAATTTGTGGATTAGGTTATAAGTTTTTGTTTAATGATACTGTTGAGCAGTCTAGAATGGAATTGACACAAGCTTTAAATGCAGCTTTTCCACGAGAACAATATATAATCGATGGAGATGTACATGATACGAATAGAAGAAATCTTATATCAATAGGTCGATCAATTGATATAAAGCCAGATTCACAACATAGAGATATAAAATCAATAAAGCCCTTAAATGGAGAATGGACTTTAGTTGATCAGACTGCGTCTCGTTATGTATATGAAAATGAATCATATAGAGTATATGTAACAAAAGATTCAGAGAATGATGGATATATTGTAGTGTTAGCACGTAATAATTGGTTAGAACTATTACATTTATAATTAATTGACTTCATTCTAAGATGTTCTTTTGGTATTAAATAATAAGATTTTAGTTAGTTGGAACTATAAATGGCTTTATGAATTGAAACTAGAGTGTGTCTGGTTATCATTAGTAATCATGCTTATATCTTTACTGCAGTAAATATTGTGAAATAGGAGGTTTTTTTATGGATCCTTTAGACTCTTTTCTTGACTTAGCTGATATGGACCAGACTAAAAAACTAGAGGAAAAGAGAGTTACACAAATATATCAATTTCTCTTGAGTGACGAATATTATATGTCTCCCAAATATACATTGATTAATAAATTATTTCAGTTAATTGTTTTAAATAATAGATGGGATGCCTATATAGCACTTAATTATTTTGACTATTTACTCTTCGAAGGTTGGGATTATGACGCCCTAATTGTTCGAACTTTGCTTTTAGAAAATAATATTTGTCTAACCGGTGAATTTTGTTTAGATACAGAATTAGTAAAAAATGGGTATTCCTATTTTAGAAATGATGCGATTTGGAAGGGGCGAGATTATTTCGATGATAATATTCCATTAGCATTATCAAAATGGAAAATTTATTATGATGATAAATCTCAAGAATTTTGTGCAGTAGAATAGTATGTAAGTTTTTCGATCATATAATGTTACGTATATAGGCATATCAAAATATGAAGACCATTTAATATAATAAAAGAACTCGTTTAGGGGGATTCTGATTTTCCTTTTATATTAAGTATACTTTATTTTATATAATGTAAGATATTAGTGAGGTTGTATGAGAAAGAAGATGTTATTAATATTTTTAGTAGTGGTGGCTATTCTTTTTGTAACTATTAATATTAGAGATTCAATGCAACGACCATTTCATCGTGAGCGAGTAAATAACTTTATTACAGCTGCTAAAGATCTAATACAAAAGAATGAGCAGCTAGAGATTACTGAAATAGGTGAAGGTGGTCGTATGAAAGGTGGCGGTTGGGGAAATCATATCCGCTTTAAATCTAATCTTTCAGAAGAAAAGACTGTAGAGTTAATTATTCCTCCATTACAAGCTATTACAGGTAATGATATGATAGGTAAAGTATCTGATTCAAGGATAACTTCTTATCAATTTGGCTTTGCACAATTTGGTGGAGATTTACTTTATACCCGACCATATGATGGGAATTGGGAGTTGAGCGTCATCAGTCAACCTTAGAATGTAATAATATTAAATCAAACTGCAGATAGCTGATTATCTTTAATCAGCTATCTGTTTTTTTATTTTATTTATATCGAATAATTCCTATTAAAATTACCAGATTTTTACGATTTTATGAGTGTTTTATGATAAAATAAAAGGTATGAATACTTCAACAACTAGGTCTATTACCTATAATGGCGACACAATTGAATATGAGTTAACCATCAAGCGTGTGAAGAACATGAACATGCGCATTACAAAGGATGGTGTGATCCATGTGTCGGCAAATGCCTATGTGCCGGATTATAGGGTGGACAAGTTTGTCATCGAGAATATGCCCTTCATTGAGCGAGCTCGTTACAAGATTGATGCATTGAATGCCAAGCGTGTTGAGGCGTTGCAGTATGTGAATGGTGAAAGCTTATCAATCCTGGGAATTCCCGTTACGTTGCGCCTAGTTGAGCAGGACGGAAAGCCTCATATTGGCTTTGACGGAAAAGCCATTCTTACTATGGTGGTACCTCGTGGTACGACCTTTGAAGCGAAGCATAAATTAATGCAAAGTTATTGGCGTAATTTAGGGGAGAAGGTTTTTGTCCATTGGGCGAAGGTCGTGTATCAACGCTTTCACAAGCAAGGTATTGATGTACCTATGCCAACCATAAAACAGCAGCGTATGAAGAGCCGTTGGGGTTCTTGTACGCCAGCAAAGCAGCTCATCAAGATGAATACCCGACTATTAGAGGGGCCACAGGCGTATATTGAGTACGTTATGGTTCATGAGTTTGCTCATTTTAAATATTTAGACCATTCCAAGAACTTTCACAATCTAGTGGCACAGTTTTTACCAGACTGGAAGGTTCGTAAGAAGTCATTGAACGTGTATTTTGCTCATCGCCCTTAAAGGAGGTGTACCATGCAGCCATTTGTACATTTACATAGTCATACAGAGTTTAGTTTGCTAGACGGCATCAGTCGTTTGCCTGACATGGTACGTCGTGCGAAGGAGTTAAATCAGCCAGCCCTTGCCATTACGGACCATGGCAATATGTACGCTGCCATTTATTTCTATAAAGAGTGTATAGCCCAAGGTGTTAAGCCTATCATCGGTTGTGAAGTATATGTCACAGAAGGTAGCCGTCTTGATAAGCCGGAAGGTCGTAGCCGTGAACGTTTGAAACATCTAATTCTGTTGGCTGAGACCATGGAAGGGTATCGAAATCTCGTTAAAATCGTGTCGATAGCCTCTACTGAAGGGTTTAATTATAAGCCACGTGCAGACCGCGATTTATTGCGCCAATATAGCAAGGGCATAATTGCCCTCAGTGCTTGTATTCAAGGGGAAATCCCTCAGTATATTTTACAAGATAATATGGAAGGCGCTAAGCGATCCATTGAATGGTATATCGAGACGTACGGTAAGGATAATTTCTTCTTAGAAATCCAAAATCATGGCTTGCCAGAGGAGGCAAAGGCCCAAGAGGAGCTCATTAAGCTCAGCAAGGAATACGGTCTTGGCATCGTCGCATCTAATGACTTCCACTATGTCTTAAAAGAGGATGCGGACGCGCAAGATATTAAGGTATGTATTTCTACAGGCCGTCGCCGTGCTGAGGTAGACCGCTTAAAGTTCCCAAATGATGAGTTCTATCTAAAATCTGGGGATGAGATGGCGCAGTTGTTCTCACATATTCCTGGAGCTATGGAAAATACCTTAAAAATTGCAGATCGTTGTAATGTAGAGTTTAATTTCGACGAACATCACTTGCCGCACTTTGATGTGCCAGAAGGGGAAACGTCTAAGACTTATTTGCGTAAGGTTTGTGAACGAGAAATTCCACGTCTTTATGGTGAGATCTTTGAAGAGTTACAAAAACGTCTCGACTACGAGCTAGATGTTATTGGCACCATGGGCTTTGAGGATTACTTCCTTATCGTATGGGACTATGTACGCTATGCCCGTGAGCACGACATCTTAGTAGGTCCTGGTCGTGGTTCTGCGGCCGGTTCTGTAGTTGCCTATCTACTTGGCATTACAGGCCTTGATCCATTAAAATACGATTTGCTCTTTGAACGGTTCTTAAATCCAGAGCGGGTAAGCATGCCCGATATCGATATTGACTTCTGTTATGAAAAACGTGGTCAAGCTATCGAATATGTGACGCGGAAATACGGACAGGAGCGTGTATCTCAGATTATTACCTTTGGTACTGAGGCAGCGCGTGCCGTAATTCGTGACGTAGGTCGCGTGCTAGACTTACCACTGGTGGAAGTAAACCGCATTGCGAAGATGATTCCCAATGAACTGGGAATTACCTTAGATAAGGCTCTGCAAGGCAAAGAATTAAAGGCTTTGTACGAAGCTGATCCAAATGTTAAAGAGTTATTTGATTTTGGTAAAAAGCTAGAAGGGATCGCGCGCAATTCGTCCACTCATGCGGCGGGCGTCGTAATTTCTGCAGACCCTCTAGATGACCATGTACCAGTACAAAATGCTAACGATGAAGGCTTTGTAACACAGTACGACAAGGATAACATCGAGGAATTAGGCCTTTTAAAGATGGACTTCTTGGGCCTCCGTACCTTGACGGTTATGGGGGATGCCTTAAAGCTCATCAAGGCGAACCGTGGTATCGACCTCGATTTAGATGCAATACCACTCGATGATAAAGCGGCTTGTGATATCCTCACAAAAGGCGACACCTCTGGTGTGTTCCAGCTCGAATCAGAAGGTATCACCAAGCTCGTTATGGACCTTAAGCCTGAACATTTTGAGGACTTAATTCCATTGGTTGCCTTGTACCGTCCAGGTCCATTGGGGTCTGGCATGGTGGCAGACTTTATCGACCGCCGTCACGGTAAAAAAGAGGTTACCTATTTACATCCTATCTTGGAACCAATTTTGAAAGATACCTTTGGGGTAATCTTGTACCAAGAACAGGTTATGCAGATTGCGTCCGCCATGGGCGGGTTCTCCCTTGGTCAAGCGGACTTGATGCGCCGCGCCATGGGTAAGAAAAAGGAATCTGTGCTAAAGGCACAGCGCGAGTCCTTTATTCAAGGTTCCATAAATAATGGTATAGAAGAGTCCATCGCGAACGAAGTATTTGACTTGCTCGTATACTTTGCGGGCTATGGCTTTAATAAATCACATAGTGCGGCTTATGCGTACATTGCGTACCAAACGGCGTATTTGAAAGCCCACTATTTCCCTGAATTCATGGCTGCTACCATGACTAGCTTTATGCAGAACATGCAAAAATTGACGTATTATATCAATGCCTGCAAGAAGCATAATGTTAAGGTGCTAGGCCCAGATATTAACTATTCTGAGCGCAGCTTTGCCGTGCAAGGCGATGCTATTCGCTTCGGCCTTGGGGGCATTAAGAACGTAGGGGATAATGCCATCGATCGCTTAATTACTGAGCGTAATGAGCACGGTCTTTACACGGATATTGTAGACTTCTGCAAACGTGTTGATAATAAGGTTGTTAATAAACGACTTCTTGAAAGTTTCATTCGATGTGGCGCCATGGATGGTTTCAAAGAAAATCGAAATCAATTATTGCATATGTATGAAAGCGCCCAAGCTGTTGGTGCTAAAGAGCAAAAGGATGCCGCTATGGGCACCATGAGTCTCTTTGGTGATATAGAGGAGTCTGTAGATTTCATCCCTGTACCTAATGTGGAGGATTTATCGGAAGACGATAAATTGAAGGATGAAAAAGAATATACAGGCTTTTACATCACAGGCCATCCATTGCAAGGCTATGCTAAGGAATTAGAGGGCCTCTTTGAACTGGGTGCTCTTGTAGAAAATCCAGAGCAGTATGACGGTCAAACCATAACCTTTGGCGGTTTGATTGAAAATAAGACGGATCGTATGACGAGACGAAACGAGGTTATGTCTATACTGCGCATCGAAGATTATTCTGGTGCGGCCAATGTAGTGGCATTCCCGAAGGTCTTTAGTCAAAGCCAACAGTTCCTTGCTGTTGATATGATCGTTAAGGTAAAAGGCCGCGTTGATGCGGATGAAAAGGGTGTGCAAATTATTGCAGACCGTATTACGCCATTAAAGGTAAACTATAGTCAGGCTAAGCATGTGGCCATTCATATTTATAGCCAATATGACACGCCAGAAAATAGTGAAGCCTTAAAACGGGTGTTAACGAACACCGCAGGATCTGTGCCAACATCGCTATATTTGCACCGTCAACGGAAGCGCATTAACTTGCCACCGAATATGTGCTTTGACCCTAGTGATGAATCCATCAAGGCTATTGAAGCTATTCTAGGCGATGGCTCCGTAGAGGTACAATAATATATGCATAAGAACCTCAATAGAGGTTAAGGTAATAATAAATATATTCACTACTTAATAACACATGTTGCGTAGGGCACAGATAGCTTTTACCAACATTGATATAATATATGAACATCCAAATGGGATGGTTTTCATAGGAGGAAAGATGAAACGTACAAAAATCGTATGTACTGTAGGTCCGGGAACGGATAAATTTGGCATCTTAGAAGATATGATGCGAGCTGGCATGAACGTGGCTCGTTTCAATTTCTCTCATGGATCTCATGAAGAGCAAGCTGAGCGCATGCAAATGGTGCGTGATGCGGCGATGATTGTAAATAAACCAATCGCCTTATTGCTCGATACAAAAGGTCCAGAGGTGCGCCTCGGCCTATTTAAAGAGGGCAAAGTATTCCTCGAAGCAGGTCAACAATTTACGTTGACTACAGATGATGTAGAAGGCACAAAAGAGATTAGCTCTGTTAACCACAAAGGTCTTGTAGAGGACGTATCAGTAGGGGATAAAATTTTATTGGCCGATGGCCTTGTAACCCTTACTATCGATGCTATCGAAGGTAATAATATCGTTACCACTGTTCAAAATAGCGGTGAAATCGGCAACCGTAAACGCGTAGCAGTACCAGGCGTAGCACTAAGCTTGCCACCGGTATCTGAACAGGACGAAGCGGACTTGCGCTTTGGGTGCCAACAAGGGGTAGATTTTGTAGCTGCGTCCTTCATGCAACGCGGTAAAGATATCGTAGCCATCCGTCGTATTCTTGAATCCGAACAAAAGGATATTAAGATTATCGCAAAAATTGAAAATGCCGAAGGCGTTAAAAATATTGATGAAATCTTGGAAGTAGCAGACGGCCTTATGGTTGCGCGTGGTGACCTCGGTGTAGAAATTCCTGCAGAAGAGGTGCCAGTACTTCAAAAAATGATGATTGAAAAATGTAATAACTTGGGTAAACCTGTTATTACGGCTACACAAATGCTTGAGTCTATGATTCAAAATCCACGTCCTACACGTGCGGAAGCAAGTGACGTAGCCAATGCGATTTTAGATGGCACAGATGCTATCATGTTATCTGGTGAAACTGCTAATGGTGCGTACCCTGTAGAAGCAGTTACGACTATGACACGCATTGCTGAGGTAACAGAACAAGCTGCTATTTACGATAGTAAAAGTCGTGCTCGTCAAGATGTGGATATGACGACTACCAGTGCTGTATGTTTAGCAAGCGTGCGCATCGCTCAAAACCTTGGGGCTGCTGCTATTTTGACATGTACTGAATCTGGTCATACGGCAATTAGCACTGCTCGGCATCGTCCGGCTTGCAAAATTATTGCTGTAACACCGCATGAAGAAACAATTCGCCGCATGCAATTATGCTGGGGTGTAGAGGCTATTAAAGGTCATGAAATCGTTAACTCTGATGAAATGGTTAAACAAGCGATTACAGGTGCTCTTGGCACAGGTGCCATTGAGTCTGGTGACTTAGTGGTGGTAACGGCTGGCGTACCATCTGGTGCGACAGGTACTACAAATATGATTCGCGTTCATATTGCAGGCCAAGTACTCTTATCTGGCAATGGTATTTTGCGTAAATCCGTTACAGGCACTGTATTCATTGCTGCTAATCATAAGGGCAATTATGAAAGCTTCAAAGACGGCGACATCCTTGTGGTGGGCACAATGGAGCCTGAATTAATGGCTATTGCTAAACGTGCAGGCGGCATTATCGCTGTTGAAGACGGTTATACCTCTGACAGTGCTATTGCTGGCATTACCTATGGTATTCCTGTAATTTTAGGTGCAAAAAACGCTTATGACGTACTCCTTGAAGGTCAAGAGGTAACTATCGATGGCGAACGCGGTAAGGTGTTTGCAGGTATTGCTAACGCTCGATAGTTTTAGTAAAAGATAATTAAATATAAGGAGGGATAGTATGAATCCATATAATGTAACAGGACCTAGTAGTTCTCAAGTTGCTCAGGTTGAAAGTATCGTATCTCAACGTTTGAAGGGATCCTTCTTGTGGATGGTTGTAGGTTTGCTTACAACTATTGGTGTTGGAGTGGCTGCGTTGGCAAATCCAAACTGGTTACGCTTTGCATACGAAAACTTTAATATTATTCTATTAGTTGAACTAGGCGTAGTATTCCTATTTAGTGCTCGTGCGTATGCTGCCAATGTTATGACTTTAAAAGGCATGTTCTTCCTCTACAGTGCATTGAATGGTCTTACATTGACACTTATATCCTTGCGATATAATGTGTTTGAAGTAGTTATTCCTGCGTTAATCGGTACTCTTGCCTTCTTCATTGGCTTTGCAGTGGTAGGGGCTACTACAAAACGCAATTTATCATCCCTTACACCGTATGTAATGGCTGCTTTGCTCGGTATGATCATTGTATCCTTTGTGATGATGGCAGCTCGCTACTTTAACTGGGCTGTACTCAGTGGCTTTAGCGATACTGTTAGTCTAGTTTTAGGCTATGTAGGGGTTGTAGTATTCTCCATTTTTACGGCTATCGATGTGAATCGTATTAAAAATAATGTGACACAAGTGGCTCTCATGGAGGATGAGACAATTTTAGACCGCATTGAAATCACAGGTGCTTTGAGCCTATATTTAGATTTCATTAACTTATTCTTATCCTTATTGCGCATCTTTGGTAATAAGCGATAAAAGGAGATACTATGGACGATAGAGAATGGCAAACCTTTGTCACCGTTGTCGATGAAGGCAATATTACAAGGGCGGCAGAAAAATTATTTTTATCGCAACCAGCACTTAGCTATCGGTTGCGCCATATGGAAAAAGCCTTAGGCCATTCTCTGTTGTTGCGAACTGCTGAAGGGATTGCTCTTACGGCGCAAGGCGAGATTTTCTATGATTACTGTAAAAGAATGATGCAAGATCAAGAGGCTTTAGAAAATGCTATGAACTCAGCTTCTGGTAAGATTCAAGGAACCTTGAAAATTGCGTCATCTATCAACTTTGCAGACTATGAATTGCCGGCCTTGTTACGATCTTTCCGCGAACTGTATCCAGATGTGCATATACAAGTTAAGACGGCATTCAGCCATCAAGTGGTAAAAATGTTTAATACTGGTGACTGTATGGTTGCCTTTGCTCGTGGCGGTTATGATGTGTCTGGTAAGTCTGAGCTACTATTAGAGGAACCATACTGCTTGGTTTATAAAGAATTAGTACCACCTGAATCCCTTGAGAAGGTACCATTTATCAAGTATCAGACTGATGCATCCGTAGCCAATATCATCGAAACATGGTGTGCAGAACATTTTGAAGAGCCACCTAGTGTTGCCATGGATGTAAATTCTATGAGTACATGCCGTCACTTTGTGCGCGCAGGGCTCGGTTGGTCGATTCTGACCTATATGGGCCTTGGATCCTGCAAGGATAGAGATATCTATGTAAGTCCATTGCGTAGTAAAGATGGCACATATATCACTCGTGATACCAACATGGTGTACACCAAGGATACAGAAAATCTTGTAGTGGTTAAAACATTTATTGAGTATGTTCGCGATTATTATAAAAAGCATACCGTAGTAGATGATAGTATTTTTAGAGAATATAAAGAATAGATTTATAAATAGATCCAATATAAGAATTTGTAACTGCCTATTCATGCTATTTCAGTATTAGACTTTTTCGATATAATAAGTCATAATAAAGGTGTCTCGAAAGAGCCAGGCAGGACCATGTAAGTGCATGTATACCCCCTTTGGGGACGTATACATGCATTTTTTTCATTTGGGGCTGCAAATCTATGCTCAAAATGCATAAAAAGTATGAATGGTAGGTATAAAAGTTTTTATAACCCCTATAAAGGTAATCTATTATTCATAATTCTTTTAAGCATATATAATGAGTGTAGACAAAAACTCCTAGAGTTCAATAGCTGATAGTCGCGTATCACGAATTTCTGGGGTAGTGTTAGGATGATTACATGCCTATGTTTTTAAGAAAGGAAGAAACATGGAAAAATTCTTAAAACTAGCACTTATTGTGCTAATCCCTGTTGTCCTCTGGTTTACAACTCCACCAGATGGGCTCACTGATACGGCGTGGCGCCTCTTAGGCTTCTACATTGCAGGTATCGTAGGTTTGATTTTAAAACCTTACCCAATTCAAATTATTTTATTAGCTGTATTATCTGCATCTGCATTATTCTTAG
>DXZL01000043.1 GCA_019419725.1 Veillonella sp.
TCGCGACCCCCGCCTTGGCAAGGCGGTGCTCTACCGCTGAGCTATTCCCGCATGTGGTGGACGATGACAGGATCGAACTGCCGACATCCTGCTTGTAAGGCAGGCGCTCTCCCAGCTGAGCTAATCGTCCATGTGGTGACCCGTCCGGGAATCGAACCCGGGATACCGCCGTGAAAGGGCGGTGTCTTAACCGCTTGACCAACGGGCCAGAATGGTGACTCACCCGCGACTCGAACGCGGGACACCCTGATTAAAAGTCAGGTGCTCTGCCAACTGAGCTAGTGAGTCATAAATGGCTCCTCGAGTAGGACTCGAACCTACGACCGATCGGTTAACAGCCGATTGCTCTACCAACTGAGCTATCGAGGAATGTATGGAGCGGGAAACGAGATTCGAACTCGCGACCCCCGCCTTGGCAAGGCGGTGCTCTACCGCTGAGCTATTCCCGCATACAGAACCGATAATTAATATAACATAATCATCAATCTGTCGTCAAGAAGAATTTAAGTCTGTCCTGACTGCCCTATAATAATATCAATTTACACATATAGTGTCAATGGTTTTTCCATGAAATTCTCAGTTAATTTTGCATAATTGAGCATAAAACATATAAAAAGAGGGATTTAGTACTCCCTCTTTTATATAGATTACTCTTTATTCTTTTGTCTACCTTTACCGGCTCCATCTTCAGCTGCTTTAACCTCAGCTTCCACGAAGGTTTTCATATCATTTAACATATGCATGGAAGCATCGATAATGGATAGTCCCATTGTGGAGCCCAATGCTTCATCAATTTGTAAATTATAGTGTAAGCATGGTTTTACACCTAGGAATCGACATTGCTCCTTATGGATTGGTTCCTCATAGGCAGCCGATGGGAATACATAGTCCTTAACTAATGGCTCAATAGTAACGGCGGCCAATACTGCTGCACCTGTTACAGCATTATCAAATACTACCGCCATACGATGACTAGCAGCACCTAAAATAAATCCAGTTAAGAATACAATATCTAAGCCACCTGCTACATGAAGCAAATGCAATACCGCATCACGGCGCTCACTTTCACTCAAAGCAGACCAATCATTAACGGCAATATTGAAACGATCTACAAAGGAATGAATATGAGCAGCCCTTTGCTCTACTGTTGGGCCACATTCGGTATGAACGAGAATATCATCATAGGCACAGCCTGTAATAGTAGCGGTCGTTACAAGGGAATCAAGGAACGCCCTTTCCCCTATATTGCCGATAGCTACGACTTGTAAGCCATCGTTGTGCAGTTTATCAGCATAGGAAAAGCCTAGTTCAATAGCTTCTTCTAATTCATCACGAGAAATAACAGGTTCTACACCAAAGAAATGGGAACCCTTACGAATAACCTTTTGGTCAATATTCGTCAACTCTGTTATATCTTGTTCAAGGCCGATATTTACTACATGCACAGGTGCTTGTAACTTAGATGCCGCACCTTGCGTAGCCGTTCTACCATCATTGAAACGCTTAACAGCTGCGTAGCTTTCACTACCATGCTGACTATTTTGAGGACCATCTACCAAGTGATCCGCCGCCACCACAAGTACACCATATCGCAAATGATTTGGTTGAGAATCTGCCAGAATACCTGCAAAACGCTCTGCAATTAGTTCTAATGTAGCAAGGCTATAAATAGGCTTTGTTAAATTATCGATACGTAATCGGCATGCTTCCATGGATGGCGCATGTAATGGTTCGATTGTAAATGTTCTCATGCCTTACCTCCTGTAACAGCCAAATACATATGAACGGCAAGGTCTAGCATGCCCATTTGAATGGAGCCACCAGATGCCTCACCGAGGCAAAGTCCTAAGTCAACATAGGCTTCAAGGCCTAGATTTTCTAAGGACGATTTAGCCGCTTTTTCAGCAGATAAATGAGATGCCATCACATAGTCCATCGCCTGTGGCACCAATGTCTTAGCAACTAACGCACAAGCAGATGTATTGAAGCCATCAATAATAACTAATGCTTTATTAGCTGCGGCACCTAGAATAATACCTACGATACAGGAGAATTCAAATCCGCCCACAGAGGATAAAATTCCGATGGCATCGTCTTTCGGTATATCCTTATATTTTTCTAATACATCATGTACAATGCGTTGCTTTAACTTCAAACGTTCGTCGGAAATATTAGTGCCCCGACCTGTCGCTTCCTCTGCAGTGAGTCCTGCAAATTTAGCAGTCATAAGAGCACTCGCTGTAGTATTGGAAATACCCATTTCCCCTACTAAGAAGACATTAAAGCCTTCGTCGATTTTTTCTTTTACAAGACGAATACCTGTTTCAATACCTTCAACAGCTTGCTCACGTGTCATGGCCGGTTCTTCCACAAAATTCTTTGTGCCCATACCAAGTTTATGAGTACGTAATCCTGGCACCCAGCTCATATCCGCATCAATGCCCATGTCGATGACTTCCATTTGAGCACCGCAGTAGTTAGCTAAGGAATTGGCGCCAGCCCCTTTAGGAATTAGGTAATTTTGTGTCATCCCTACAGTTGTTTCCTTTGGATATGCACTAACACCCATATCGGCCACACCATGATCTGCAGAGGCAATAATCATACAAGGCTTTGGTACCGTTAACTGCTCTTGATTCGTAGCCGCCCCATATTGAGCCACCACATTTACAAGTCGTCCATATTGCTCTACAGGTGAACCTGCATTCCAACTATCAATTATATGTTGTTCAATCTCATGACTGCGCCCAGTAATAGCGTCACAAGTTTCTTGTAACAAACTCATAATATCTCCCTTAACTAAATCATATGTTACATGTATATTCTTCTAGAGCTCTAGTATACACATTATACTGCATAAATCATGTTGCTTCAGCTACATAAATATGCATAAGTATTAAATAAATGTTAACTAATCATTGTCAGTATCCATGATTACTAACCAGTATATATTTCTAGCTAATCGTTAATTGTCATTAGCTATTTTTGATTTGTCCTGTTAAATATGGTAATTTACCACGGATTTCTCTGCCCCGTTCAAGATAGGATTCTAAGGCTTGACCTTCGTCTTCTTCTGAAAGTATCTCTTTTACACGTTGAATTTCGGATTCGATCTGTGAAAGGCCTTCAATTACATTGTGTCTATTACCGTAGATGATTTCACGCCACATAGATGGCAAACCACCGGCAACACGTGTGCAGTCTCTAAAGCCACCTGCAGATAATTTCATGCGCAACTCGCCCAATTCATCACCACCGGAAACTTGCGTTAAAATGGATGCCAATAAATGGGGCATATGGCTAACCATAGCTAAATATGCGTCGTGAGCATAGATATCTACAAATTCAATACGGGATCCTACAGCACGACCCATTTCAGCTAACTCTTGAGCAACCTCTTCACTATATACATCAGAGGCTTTATCCTCAAGGACAATCCAGCCCATACCTTTAAATAGATTTTTATGAGACACTTCGTAGCCACCCTTTTCAGAGCCGGCCATAGGATGGACAGATACAAAGATAGTGCCTTTAGGAATAGAACTGTATACAGCTCGTACAAAGTTTTCCTTTGCGCTAGACACATCCGTTACTACTTGCCCAGGTCTAAAGAGGTGTGCCGTTTCTGTAAATAGTCTTGCATTTGTATCTGGAGGTAGTGAAAATACGACAATATCCGAATTCTCAATCAATGGTTCTACCTCAGTCCAGGCAGCTTTCACCACACCATCTTGAATGGCTGCATCACAAACCTCTTGGCGACGCGCATAGCCCACTACCTCATAATCGGTATAAGCCTTTAACGCCTTTGCCAACGAACCACCTAATAACCCCAAGCCAATAATACCTACTGTCTTACTCATATAAACCTACTTTCACAAATAGTTAGCCTTACACTCTCCAATGTAAGGCTAACTACATTTACAAACTATTAATAATTAACGACGATTACGAAAATATAAAACTACGCCTCAATAAGACGTCTATTTTTCCATTTACCGCTATACCAACGATACACAAATAACAATCCTCGTAAAATTTCATCTGCCGTCATGGCAATCCAAATACCTACGAGCCCCCATCCCCAGTAAATACCAAAGAGATAAGATAATGGTACAGCACATAACCACATGCCAAAAATGCCTACCAGCATAGGTGTCCGAATATCGCCTGCCGCTTGTAAACAGCCAACCATAACAATATTGACGGCACGGCCTAATTCAAGGAAAATCTCAACCAACAATACATTATGTGCTAACGATAGGATTTCTGGATCTGTAGTGAATACAGACAAAACAATATCACTAGTAATATAAAAGAACGTAGCCAGTCCTACACTAATGGCAATGGCTAACAACATAGAATGCCATACGCGATTTGTCACCTCAGCTTGTCGTTTAGCCCCCATCAGGTAACCCACAATAACTTGAGATGCATTTGCTAATGCTATGGTATATACATAGCAAAGCATGGCAATAACTGATACATACACCTTTGTATTAATAACAGCTAGCCCTAGGATGTTGACCATTTTCATAATCGTTGTCTGAGATAACTGATAACTTAAGGTTTCACCACCAGAGGGAACACTGATATTCAGTAAAGACTTAACCGTATGCCACGGGAATGGTTTTAAAAATTTGAAGCTCACCTCTAAAGTAAGCAACTTCTTAAAGGTATAGCCAATAATTACGAGGCCTACCACCTTAGATAACCAGGTAGAAATTGATACCCCTAGTACACCAAGGCTTGGTATGGGACCATGACCAAATATTAATACATAGTTAGTTGTGATATGGATAACATTCATAACTAACGCGATATACATAGTAACACGCGTTAATGAATGGCCTCTAAATACGGCAACCAGCGCATAATACATAGCCTGAATCGGTAATCCTGCGGCCACAATGGTCGTATATATCGACGTATCACTCATCGTTTCGGGAGGTATACCTAGCCATGTAAAAATCCATTCATGACAGGTGATAAAGAATACGGCCGCAACAGATGAAAATAAGAAGTTCAACACCAAACTGACCGTACATACCTCTGATAGCTTAGACTGATTTCGAGCCCCTAAATACTGGGCAATCAAAATCGTCGTAGCTGTACTCATAACAATGATGAGCATAATAAATATATTTAAAATTTGATTGGCATTAGCCACAGCTGCTACTGCTTGAGGAGAATAATGGCTCATCATCACTTGGTCTATATTACCTACTAACAGCTGTAGGAACACTTCGATAAACATAGGCCAACTCAAAGTCCAGATAGACAAGCTAATCCCTTTTTCATAAGACTTCATAGTATCCCCTTATATACTAATGTCAGATTTTATAGTATGCCCTTTATATACTAACGTCCAATTGCCTATCCCTTAAAAGAAAACGCCCTTAGCTTTTTCTTTAGTTTCTTGATCTGCAATAAATGGAATTCTAGTAGTTCTACCTTCTTTGGCCGCTACAATCTTTTTAAATGGGAATTCAAAGATTTCTCTATTCCAAGTATTTACAGCATCATTATACAACGTTCTAGCTGCAGTAATTTCTTTTTGTAAGTAAGAATTTTGTTGCATTGCATCACGAATTGTATCTTGGCTTTGTAATTCTGGATAATTTTCTATAGCTACGTTGAGGGCTCTTGTAGCCTTGTTAAGTTGTGCATTCACATCACTTCTAGATGCTTCAGAAAAATTACCACTTCTATACTTAGCAATATCTACAAGAATATCTTTATCTACTTCAATAGATTTTTCCACTAATTTAGCCGCATTGGAAAGAATCACCACACGTTGCTCCATATAATTGTCGATTTCAGAAGCAGCATTTTGGATTCTTTGTTCCATCATATTAAACTCTGAGCTAATTTGTTTTAATCTCCACCATGGATAAATTAGCACGATTGCACCAATAATGGATACCAGATACTTGTCAATAACTATGCCTAAAACGATACCAATAACACCGATAGCCATAAGAATAGTAGGTAACATTTTTTCAAAACCACTAGTTTCTACAGGGATTACCTTCGCAATAACATTTACATCTCTGCCTTCAGACATAATTTCCGGATTCATTTCGTCGAGTTGATTAGCCATTTTTAGTACCTCCACATTGTTCATAAATAGTATTTAATAAATCGTCGAGAGACTGATTTTGTCGATATAGTTTACCTGCCATAAAGTGATCATACGCAAAGGATCTATCCCTATTATCTTCAGATTTTTGATAATGATCTAAACCTTTAATATGGTTGAAATCATCTCCTGCGGATTGTATGTCGGTCACCTCTATAAATTCTTGTTTTGTTACAGGAACATACTCATCCCAGCGGACTGGCACATAATAGGTCCTACCATTACCCGCTCGTACAGGTACTTCATCTATGTGTTCAATCGCTCTATACGAATAGGCATCTACCTTAATCACTTCCGAGTCACCTTCATTTTTATGGTGACTAGTCTTAAGGATTGTTTTTACATTATTACGCTCCGACGCATCAGGGGGAACAAATAAATTGAGTCCCATTTTATTCGCTAGCATTTCTGTAATGTAATCATTATATTTGAAAGCATAAGATTTACCATAAATATAATCATTAGATGCCATCTGTTGATACACAGGAATTGCTAAAATTGGCAGGAATGAGAAATACATGTGATCAAAGTAACTACAGTTGTAATTAATGAACTTTTCTTTAATCTTTTCAAATGAAAAATCATAATATTGAGATGGCGATGTATCAAAATCCCAGTTTTGAGAGTTATCAGCTTTAATCTCATTAATTTTACATTCTTTGTTAAATATAAAATCATCGCCATACGGTGAGTTTTCAAAGATATCCTTGTAGTTGCTTTGTGCTAACGGCGTAAACAATACGCGGAATTCAACTTCATTATTTCGATCTAATGCATTAAATTGAGCATCAAACTCTTCATTGGCTAAGGCTTGGAAATTACCTCCGTCCTCCAATGAATCTTGCCCTTTCTTTCTAAGACTAGCAATGCCTTTCGCTAATCGACTCTTGGCACCACCAAAATTAAAGAATCCTTTTTCCGGTGGTTTTCTATGGAATGTTAAATTAGGTGCCGCATGATTACCATACACTAAAGATACTCTATTTGCATAATATGGACCAGGTTGTCGTACGACTGCACGTAGTGTTTCATTAACATCTCTAGTCTTCAAATTCCCATTAGAATCTACATACTCCTCTGTATAGGTAACATCTAATGTTCCTTCATAGGTATAGTCGTCCAGCCAGTGGATTATGCGCTTAAGAAATACAAAGGGATTTCCTAAAATCTCGCCAGACGCAATATCTAATGTGGAATGATTCACATCGCCTTTTTCTAAAAATCCATAATCTTTAACAAGTTGTTCATATCGTTCAATATTAAAGTTAGAATCCATATGAATAAAAGGAATCGCCTTTTTTAGGAGTTCCATAGTCATTTCACTATGAAAGAGATTATTCAAAGGCGACATCATCTCATAGCCTTCTTGACGCATTTGAGCTAAGGTCGCATCTAAGTCTTTAAGCTTTTCCTCAAGGCTCTTACTATTGGGCTTAATCCAGTACAGATATAAACCTACACATAGAACTAGAACTGCAATACAAATAATGATAGATACAATATCTACATGATCTTGTGAAAACTGATAGATACCATAAATAATGGCCCCTATACCGATAACAATATCAATCTTCTTAATAAGTCCAAATCGTTTATATGATGTATTCGATTGATCTCGATTCTCTGATACAGAAGTATATTTATCTATCAATACTTTATTGGCATCTATATCTACCTTGGATTGATCGACTAAATCTTGAAAGTACTCCTCGGTGACTTGCTGGAAGGCATCTTTTAACTCTTCCCGATAATACTTAAGCGGCTCTAGCAATGCTTCATTATATTCATTCGACACGTTACTCATTCCCTCTCCTTAATGAATCGTACAGTAAGTAATACATCTATACGTTTCCATTATGCCTCATATTCTGAAATAACAGCCTCTTATACTTATAAGCTTTCAAATTTTTACTTAATTATAAATATCCTAAATTATAAATTAGTATATCAATTAAGAAAACCTCCGTAAAGTAATAATACTATTTATAACACTTTAAGGTAATAATACTCTCCATTGCACTATAAGGGAAAACTACTATTCATAAAGGTATAAAGCAAAAACCCCTCTTTACTGGACATCCAGTAAAGAGGGGTACAGACCATAAATGATCCAATTTAAATAAGATTATTTAAATTGATTACAAAGGCTATCGAATAGCGCTTGATCTGGTTTTACAACGTCTTCAGTTAATGGACGAGGATGTGGACCACCATTTGCTGCAGCCATAGCTTTTTCGAAGGAAGGTTTAGTAGTATCTTGGTAGATAAGACCAGTAACCAAACCATTTGTTTCACCCAAAGTTTTAAGTGCTGCTGCACGATCTGTTGGGTCGTAACCTTCTGGCAATGCAACTAAGTGTTCTTTGAACCAGTCATAGCTGTTGTGTTTATTATATGTAACACATGGGCTGAATACGTTAATGAAGGAGAAGCCTTCATGATCCATTGCTTGTTGAATCAAATCAACAAGTTCTGCACGGTTAATCATGTAACCTTGTGCTACGAATGTAGCACCTGCAGCGATTGCAGTTTCACAAACGGACAATGGAGATTCGAATGCCCCACGAGGAGTTGTTTTTGTAACAAAACCGATATCGGAACGAGGGGATGCTTGACCTTTAGTCAAACCATATACATGGTTATCCATTACAACATATGTCATGTTTACATTACGTTTGAAAGCATGGATAGTGTGACCCATACCGATAGCGAACGCATCGCCATCACCAGAGCAAGCGATAACTTCTAAGTCTTGGTTAGCAAGTTTAACGCCTTGTGCGTAAGGAAGCGCACGGCCATGAGTTGTATGCGCGCCATATGCGTAGAAATAACCACCGATACGGCTAGAGCAACCGATACCGGAAATTACTGCTAATTTTTCTGGTGGAATATTTTTCGCTACTACAGCGTCAGTAATCGCTGCTTGAACCCCATAATGGCCACAGCCTGGACACCAGTTAGGACGAATATCGTTTCTGTAATCTTTAGCTGTTGTCATATTATAGGACCTCCTTAATAGCATTTTTCACATAACTTTTTGTGAATGGATTACCATCGTATTTCAAGCAGCTGGAAATTTTAGATTTCTTATGCATGTTGATTTTAAATAAGTTAGTCAATTGACCTGTAGCATTGTGCTCAACGATAACCACTTTTTTCGCAGCATCCATGAATGGTTGTAATTGTTTAGCTGGGAATGGTTTAATCAAGCGCAATTGTAAGTGGTTAACTTTAACGCCTTCTTGATCGAATTCAGCAACTGCTTCTTCGATAGCACCACGGCTAGAAGCCATACCTACAACGAGTACATCTGCTTCGTCGTATTTAGCGTTATTCAAGAATGGTTCATAGTTATCAGCTACAGTTTCCAATTTGCGGAAGCGTTTATCAGTTTGCGCTACGTGCATTGTAGGTGCTTCTGCTGGTTTACCTTCTTCATTATGTTCTAGACCTGTGGAAAGGAATAGACCGTTTTTCATGCCAGGAATTGTACGTGGAGAAATACCATCTTCAGTCAATTCAAAGCGTTTGAAATAGTGAGGTTGTTCCAATTCAGGAAGATCAGCTTCTTTCATCATTTTACCGCGGTTAATAGGTACACGGTTCAAGTCGAAGGAAGGAACAGATTGTTTATTCAAACCTTGTTGTAAGTCAGGCATGAAGATAACTGGGCATTGGTACATTTCTGCCAAGTTGAAAGCTTTTTGAATTTCATAGAAGCATTCTTCGATAGATGTTGGAGAAATTACGATACCAGCGTAATCGCCATGTGCATTGTAGCAAGCCGCATCAATATCGGATTGTTCAACCTTTGTTGCCATACCTGTGGATGGACCAGAACGTTGAACGTCGATAACAACCATTGGCAATTCAGCCATGGAAGCCATGGATAAGGATTCAGCCATCAAGGAAAGACCAGGACCAGAAGTACATGTGAAGCCACGAACACCTGCGTATACGCCGCCCATAGCTGTCATGCATGCTGCGATTTCGTCCTCTGTTTGAACGATTGTAGCACCCAATTTATCCATGTTTTTAATCATATATTCCATTACTTCAGATGCTGGAGTAATAGGATAAGATGCCATGAAACGGGAACCCGCTGCAATAGCACCTAACGCACACGCTTCATTACCTAATAAGAACATTTGATCTTTCTTACCAGGAGCTGGCAATGTATCGATTTCAACATCACCTAATTTTTCCATTACAAGGCCATAACCATCGTCAAAAGCAGCCAAGTTTTTATCCACGATTTCTTGGGATTTTTTCGCAAATTTAGCAGCAATCGCATCTTTGAACATCTTAGTATCGAAACCAAGAAGTGCTACAGACATACCAAGTGCTACGATGTTACGCATCAACATGGAACCTTGTTTCATTGCCGTTTCAGAGATTGGCAAGGACAAGCAATTAACCTTTGTACCTTCAAATTTAGAGAAGTCAGGATTTACTTTGCTGTCACAGATGATGTAACCGCCATCACGAACTTCGGAACCATGCATATCAACTGTTTCTTGATCAAGGGAAAGCAAGAAGTCTACGCCTTCACCAATGGACATAACTTGTTCTAATGCAACGCGCAATGCGAATGTAGTATGACCACCTTTGATACGAGATGCAAATAAACGTTGGCTATACAAGGAATAACCTTCTTTAGCGAGGATTGTCGCCATGATTTCGCCACAACTCTCAATACCTTCACCTTGTTGGCCGCCCATTTTCCAGATAAAATCTTTACGTTTTTGCAAGAGATTCACCCTCCTTAGGATAAAAATTACACTGCTGACAAGAGTCTACCTTACTATGTTAATGTTTTATAGTACGAACCTGTCTATATCGTCATTGTATCATGTATATTTTGGGTTTACAATGTATCATTTCACATAATAATAGGTATAAATTAAGGCATTATAACTAAAAATTATAAGA
>DXZL01000044.1 GCA_019419725.1 Veillonella sp.
ACTATGAATTGAGTTTATATATTTTTTATTTATATATCTAAAATTAATGAAAAAAACGAGTGAAATATGAGTGAAATGCGTAAAAAAATACACATAATTAAATGGTAAAAACCTTATATTTACGCGATTTATTCTTAAAGGTTTAATGAAGTTAGCTCAGAACGGTCTGTGTTTATGGAAGAAAGTTTAAAATAATGATAAAATGACTTAACCGATTTTTTAGGATTAATAATTCTAAAAAAATAAAGTGTTGTATTGAGTGAGTTGCATGTAAATCAAAGAGGTAAAATATGAATAAAAAACAGTATATGATGATGGCCGCATTCTTATGTGCCACAACAACATCCATGGCTGCACCTGTTAATGTAACAGCTGAACAGTCTTACGATTCTAAAATATTACAAACTGAAGGACACGCACCACTAGAAACTAGTGCATCTGTAGTGAGCTCTGATAAGGTGTATCGTCTACGACAAGGTGATGAACTAACTATTCAAGTTGTACAACAAGCAGATCTAGGTACACGTAATGGTAACGATATTATGTACACTGTTCGTCCTGACGGATATGTATCATTCCCTATGGTGGGACCAGTAAAAGCAGATGGTTTAACCGTCGATGAGTTTACCGCCCAATTACAGCAAGGTTTATCTCGGTACATTATTAATCCGGATATTACTGTAAATGTTACAAAACTCGGAGGAGTTCGGGTATACGTATTCGGTGAGATTAATAAGCCTGGTGCGTATACATTGACTAAGTCTAGTACTGTTATTGATGCGATTGGTGCTGCTGGTAGCTTTAACTGGGATACAGCTAAAAAGAAAATTTACTTAATTTATCAAGACAATCCTGAAAAACCAATTCCTATTAATTTAAATCGCATGTTACAAACTGGAGATATGTCCGAAAACTATATTATGCGAGAAGGTGATGTTCTTTACTTGACTAAAAATAGTCGTATTAACTTTGCTCGTGATATTGCTCCAATTTTGACTGGTGCATACATGGTATCACGTATCGGTAAGGATTAAGGATAGGGTTTATCTCACATATAAGGGGGCGTTCTTTTGCGTTCATATTTATTACCAGCCATACTATTTATTGCCGATATTGCGACGATTGTTATTGTTGCTTTCATTAGTTTATTTATTAGATTTGATGGCTATATAGAACCTCGATATATTGATCAAATGGTAGACGCATTGCCAATATTGCTGATTTCGTATATGTTGATGTTCTTGCTTATGCATCTATATACGCGTATTTGGCGTTATGCAGGGATGCGAGAGGTATTGGCAGTATTTGTCGCTACGACAGTAGGTACAGCAATCTTTTACTCCTCTATGTTTGTATTTGGTAAATCATTACCAAGATCAATCTATTTTATTACTTGGTTCCTTACAACTGGTGCAGTAGGTATGGGACGTATGTTGCTACATTATGTGGCGCTTCATTATAGCAGTGGTGATGATGGTGAAAGTGGTCAAGTGAATACGTTGATCATTGGTGCTGGCGATGCAGGGGCAACTATTGCTCGTGAAATTGAACGGTATCATAAGCGCTCTCGTCGAATCATTGGCTTTGTAGATGATGATATGTTCAAACATAACCGCCTTATGAATGGCTTTAGAATTTTAGGTAATCGTGAAGATATTCCAATGCTTGTAGCAAGATATAAGGTTGAAGAAATTATCATTGCTATGCCATCGGTAAAGCGTGATGTTATTCGAGAAATCATGGAAATCTGCTCACCTCTAAAATGTAAAATCAACACATTACCTGGGATGTACCAATTATTAGATGATGAGGTTTTAGTATCTCATTTGCATCCTATTTCCATTGAAGATTTATTGGAACGTGATGAGATTCATCTCGACACATCAAAAGTAGAACCATATTTAAAAGATAAAGTCGTTCTTGTTACGGGAGCAGGTGGTTCTATTGGCTCTGAAATTTGTCGTCAAGTATTACGGGTTAGACCTAAAAAACTATTGTTACTAGGTCATGGTGAAAATAGTATTTATCTTATTCACCAAGAGTTGCGTTCAATTGTAACTGAAGGTACATTGGTTCCCATTATTGCTGATATTCGAGATAAAAATCAGTTAGACCAAATCTTTACCGATTATGAACCAGATGTAGTATTCCATGCAGCAGCTCATAAACATGTACCGCTTATGGAAATCCAACCGATTGCAGCGGTGTTAAATAATATTTATGGCACTCGTAATGTGGCAGATGTAGCAGGCGCACATGGTGTTGAGCGCTTCGTTATGATTTCCACAGATAAAGCGGTAAATCCAACAAGTGTTATGGGGGCTACGAAACGGGTGGCAGAAAAGGTTGTACTTGGTATGAATCACAAGTACGATACAAAGTTTATTACCGTTCGCTTTGGTAATGTTCTTGGTAGTCGCGGTTCTGTTATTCCATTATTCCGCAAACAAATTGAAGCTGGTGGACCTGTAACAGTTACAGATCCTGAAATGACTCGTTACTTTATGACTATTCCAGAAGCAAGCCAACTTGTATTACAAGCTGGTGCAATGGGAAATGGTGGTGAAGTGTTCTTATTAGATATGGGTGAACCAGTAAAAATTGTTGATTTAGCGAAAAATATGATTCGTCTGTCTGGATTTGAGCCTGATAAAGATATTCGCATTGAGTTTACTGGTTTGCGTCCAGGTGAAAAGCTATATGAAGAATTATTAACTGCTGAAGAAGGTACTAATACAACTACACATAAGAAAATCTTTGAAGCTGCCTTAGAAGATGTAAATCAAGAATGGTTAAGCCGTGAAATTGATCGCTTTGAAACATGTAAATCTGACTTGGATGTAATCAATGTATTACAAGACATCGTTCCTACATATCATCCAAATCATAATGTATAACAATTTAGTTACAATCATTTATTTAGAGCTGTAGTCTACGTGAGAGGGAGATATACAGTAACTATTCCTTAGAGGGAGAGACCCTGTTGTTTGTATACTTTCACAGAAAGGGGTATATGGGTGGAACAAATTATTGATTTAAAAGAGGTCGGTAGAGTCCTCGTTAAACGACGTCGTAAGATTATCAATATTACGGTAGCATGTATAGTATTGGGTGGTGCATATGCTTTCCTAGCACCATCTACATATCAATCTACATCTATGTTGCGCATTAAACAATCTCAAGGATTAAGTAATTCTGTTTTATCAAGTACTAATGGTTACTCTGACTCTATGGCGCGTCAATTGATGAATACAGATGCTGAAATTTTAAAGAGTCGTAATGTTGTAGAACCTGTTATTGCAGCGATTGAAGATCCAGAAGGAACAGGTAAAGCACCTACATACGAAGAGTTTGTTAAAACACGTATTGAAACAAAACCATATAAAGAAACTGAATTATTACAAGTTAGTGTAACTGGTAAAAGTCCAGAACAAGCACAAGAGGCTAATCAATTATTAATTGATACATTCTTAAAGCGCTTGGCAGATATTTCCCATGTTGAGCAACGGACGACACGCGAATTTTTACAAAAACGTGTGGTAACTGCAAAAGAAGAATTGGGTCAAGCAGAAAAGAAATTACAACAATTCCAAGTGGACAATAAGGTATATTCCACGGCGGATCAAATGAAGGGGCTAACAGATAAGATTACCCTTATTGATCGTGAGAAAGCTCAAAACCAATTGGATTTGGAAACGGCGCAAGCAGCTTTAGGCAGTATTAATGAGCAATTAGGCTCTGCAGGTAAAAGTATTGCTGATAGTGCAACTGTTCAAGCATATAAAGGACAATTAGCTGACTTAGAATCTCGTAAGGCCTCCTATGTTGGTAAATATACTGATGAGCATCCGGCAATGAAAGAGATTAACCAACAAATCGAAGAAGCTAAGAGTGGTTTAAATGCTGAAATTAATGCTATTGCATCCCAACAAGCTCCATCTAGTAACTCTGCACAGCAAGGTTTGTTAGCAGATAAATTCAGAAATGAAGCGGCTTTAGCTGTAGCACAAGGTAAAGAATCTACATTAGCTGAACTTGATAAAGAAAATGAGGAAGCTATAAAAGGTTTGCCTGAAAAAGAACGTGGCTATATCCAGGCAAAACGTGATGTTGATGTAGCCCAAGACATTTACGAAATGCTATCTAAGCGTTTGGAAGAAGCTAAAGTAGCTGAAGTAATGGTACCAAATGAAGTTCAAATTGTAGATGCTCCTACATTGCCAGAAAAGGCTATTGCACCTCGTAAAATCCTTATTTTATTAGGCTCTGCAATTTTGGGTATTATCCTAGGCTGCCTTTACACATTGGGTCAGTTCTTCTGCAACCGCAAGGTTCAATCTGTACAAGAAATCAATGATATTCTTGGCATTGAAAATTTAGGTGTCATTCCAAATCATGAAGAAAAGGAATATGAAGAACCAAGCAATCGTATAGTAGCATTGTGGCGTAAAGTGAGAGGTTAATATGATTAGACTAATTTCTAATGAGCGTGGTGATACACCACTTGTAGAAGCATATCGTACATTGCGTAGCAATTTACAATACGTATGTAATCAACATAAATGTAAGATCATTTGTATCACCGCTGCTACTAGTGGAGAAGGTACCTCTGAGGTAGCGGCTAATACGGCATTAGCTTTATCGAAGAATAATAACAAAGTTCTTTTGGTAGATGGTAATTTACGTAATCCAGTTCAGCATGTAGCATTCAACGTGCAAAATAAAGGTCTTACTAATGCAGTTATTATGGATGAAGATTTGACGATTCATCGCAATATTGTTCCTCATTTAGATGTGCTTACTGCTGGTGAAGTAGTTAGCCATCCTTCAGAGGTAGTTGATTCAAGTAAATTATCTACAATATGGGATTATATCCGCGACGAATATGATGTAGTTATCATTGATACACCACCAGTATTAGATGTTACGGATGCCATTGTATTAGCTGAAAAATCTGATGGTGTCATGCTTGTTGTTAAAAATGAAGTAGCAAGTCCTAAAGATTTAATAGAAGCTAAGAAACGACTTACTCAAGTTGGAATTCCTTTACTAGGTTCTATCATCATTGATGTGTAGTCAATAATTTAATATATATTCCATTAGATAAATCAAGCGTATCGACAAGGTACAGAAAGTAATGAGGTGATGTATATGAAAATTAATTTTTCCCCTCCTGATATTACAGAGTTAGAAATCAATGAAGTTGTTGAAGCCTTAAAGAGTGGTTGGATTACAACTGGACCGCGTACTAAAGAATTGGAAAAAAAGATTGCGGCACAATTAGGTACACCTAAAGCTGTTTGTTTAAACTCTGCTACCGCGGCGCTTGAAATGTCTCTCCGTGTATTAGGTATTGGACCTGGCGATGAAGTTATTACCAGTGCCTATTCCTATACTGCTAGTGCAAGTCCTGTTGTTCATGTAGGGGCTACACTAGTTATTGTAGATACCCAAAAAGATTCATTTGAAATGGATTATGATGCAGTGGCTCGTGCTATTACACCAAAAACAAAGGCAATCATTCCTGTAGATATTGCAGGGGTGCCTTGTGATTATGACCGTTTACGCTCTATTGTAAAAGAAAAGAAATCGCTATTTACACCTGCCAATGATATTCAAAAAGCATTGGCACATATTCCTATCGTAGCGGACTGTGCCCATTCCTTTGGTGCTTCATACAAAGGTATACCAACTGGTAATGTAGCTGATTTTAGTAGTTTTTCCTTCCACGCAGTAAAGAACTTTACGACTGCCGAAGGGGGCTGTGCTACATGGCGACATATAGATGGTATTGATGATGAAGTCATTTATAAGCAATTCCAATTATTATCTTTGCATGGACAAGATAAGGACGCCCTTGCTAAGACAAAGGCTGGTGCATGGGAATACGATATTAAGGGTACATATTATAAATGTAATATGACCGACATTATGGCGGCTATTGGTTTGGCTCAATTTGAAAGATACCCAAAACTGTTAGCACGACGTAAGGAAATCATCGCAGCTTATGATGCAGGTTTAAAAGATTTACCTGTTACAGTATTAAGTCACTATACTGATGATCATCAAAGTAGTGGTCATTTGTACTTAGTTCGCTTAGATGGACGTGATGCAGAATACCGTAACAAGGTAATTGAAGCTATGGCTGAAGCTGGTATTGCAACCAATGTTCACTATAAGCCAATTCCTATGCATACGGCTTATAAGAACTTAGGATTTACCATTGATGATTATCCAAATGCTTATAATCAATTTAAAAATGAAATCACATTGCCTCTTCATACATTGCTAACGAACGAAGAAGTGCAATATATCATTGAAACATTTAAAAGGATTATTACCGAATGTTAGTAAAAAACTTTTACGATCTACCACAAGAGTTGCAGTGTGAAGAGGTGCGTCCATACTTTGAAATATTGAATCAAAGACGAACAAGTCTTCTTTGTAAAAGCATATTTGACCGTGTTATAGCCGCTGGTATGCTCATTGTTTTAAGTCCTGTATTTTTGGTGCTAGCCATCATGATTAAACGAGATAGCGAAGGGGAGGTCTTCTTCCGCCAAACTCGGGTGACGCAATATGGTCGTACCTTTGGTATCTATAAATTTCGTACCATGGTAAAAAATGCGGAATCATTAGGTGCTCAGGTGACATCACAAAATGATATGCGCGTTACAAAGGTAGGCAACATGCTTCGTAGCTGTCGTCTTGATGAATTGCCTCAGCTAATCAATATCCTATTAGGAGATATGAGCTTTGTTGGTACAAGACCAGAGGTGCCTCGTTATGTGGCGGCTTACACAAATGAAATGAAAGCAACTTTGTTATTACCAGCAGGGGTAACAAGTATTGCAAGTATTGCTTATAAAGATGAAGATCAACTTTTACGAAATGCTAAAAATGTTGATGAAGTGTATATCAATGAGGTTTTACCAGGCAAAATGGCTTGGAATTTAAAGAGTATTAAAGAGTTTTCTTTTTTACAAGATATTAAAACGATGGTTGATACCGTACTAGCTGTTTTACGTTAAGAGAGGTTCCTATGAGTACATCTATGACAAAGGAAATACAAGAAAAAGAGCTTAGTATGTTGCTGTACTTTAAAGAGTTTTGTGACAAACATAATTTGCGCTTTTATCTCTGTGGCGGTGGCCTCATTGGGGCAATACGTCATAATGGCTTTATCCCTTGGGATGACGACTTGGATTTATTTATGCCACGTCCAGATTACGAAAAGTTAGCTGAACTATGGCCTAAGTATGCAGATACAGAACGGTATACATATTGTCGTACGGATCGGCATCATATCTATCATGATGCAGGTGCTTCTATTAGAGATAATCATACGACATTTATTAATCGCCATAGTATGCATGAAGATATTTGTCATGGTTTAGCTCTTGAAATTATGCCTATTGATGGTTGTGCACCAGGGAAAATTAGCCGTACTTTACAACTTATGTGGGCTATGACCTTTGCACTTTTTAATGCACAACGTTTACCGGATAATAAAGGTCCGATGTATCGTGCATTGGCAGGATGTATTTACAAGGTATTCTCTAGTCAGTCATTACGTTACCATATATGGCGCTTTGCAGAAAAGCAAATGACCAAATATGATTTCAATACGAGCAAGGAGTGTACTGAGTTAATTGGTAGTTTAAAAGGCATGAAGTTGCGTCATCCTCGAGAAGACTTTGCTTCTGTAGTATATAAAGACTTTGAAGGTCATCAGATACCTGTAATGAAAGGGTATGAAAGATATTTACGTCTTATTTGGGGAGACTATATGCAATTACCACCAGTAGAACAGCGTGTAGCAAAACATGATGCTGTTTTTGCTGATTTACATACTCCTTACAAGGAGTATAGAGGCATACATTATGCCAAGAACGAAGCTCAACCTTAAGGAGGGCCTATGAAACGAATAGCAGTAATCTTTGCGGGTGGCGTAGGTGCTCGAATGAATAACAGCAAGACGCCAAAACAGTTTCTAGAATGGAACGGTAGACCTATTTTGATTCAAACTTTAGATGTGTTTGAACAAACCGACTCTATTGACGGCATTGTTTTAGCTTGCAAAGCAGAGTGGATTGATCATACTAAAAACCTCATCAAAGAGGCTGGTTTACAAAAAATTGTATCCATTGTTCCAGGTGGAGACAGTGCTTTAGACTCTCAATATAATGGATTGGCAGAGGCAAAACGATTATTTCCTAATGAAGAGGTTACCGTATTGATTCACGATGGTGTTAGACCACTTGTGGATAAGGCAACAATAGAGAGGAATATTGAATCTGTAGAAACAAAGGGTTCTGCTATTACAGTTACACCTGCTATTGAAACCGTTATGGTTACAGATAATGGTTCTATAAACCGAATTTTAAATCGTAGTGAATGCCTTATGGCAAAAGCACCTCAAAGCTTTAAACTAGATGATATTTTATCGGTTCATGATAGAGCTAAAGCAGAAGGTATCCATAATTTTATAGATTCTGCATCCATGATGATGCATTATGGATACACCTTGTATCCAGTATTAGGAGAAACAGAAAATATAAAGATTACTACACCATCTGATTATTATATGTTCACAGGTATTATTAAAAACCGTGAATTAGGAGGATTACAAGATGAGTAATTCCGTTATTAAACGCGAGTTAACAGCTTTATTACAAGACAAAGAGTACTTTGAATTCCTCCGCCATCAGCGCATTCTTGTGACAGGTGCGACGGGACTTATTGGCTCTATGTTTATAAAATTGCTTATACTTGCCAATGAGACTTTTAACTTGGACATAAAGGTAATAGGTCATGTACGAAGTCATGATAAAGCACAGGCTATATTAGGTAACTACTTAGATAATGATTCCATTACACTTATTGATGGTGCTTTAGAATCTATTGACGTACCTTGTGACTATATCTTACATGGTGCTGCACCAACACAATCTAAATTCTTTATGGAGCATCCTGTAGAAACTATTCGTACATCAATTCATGGTACTGAAGCTATGTTAGAGCTCGGACATCATAAAACGGTAAAAAAACTTGTGTACTTATCGAGTATGGAACAGTATGGTGTACCCTATGAATCCGGACAAGTGATGACAGAAGAACGATTAGGGTATTTAGATCATTTAAATATTCGTAGTTCTTATTCTGAAAGTAAGAGATTATGTGAGTGTTATTGTAAGTCCTATGCTGTAGAATTTGGAGTTCCTGCTGTTATAGCTAGACTTGCTCAAACCTTTGGACCAGGTGTTCCCGTATCTGATAATCGTGTATTCATGCAGTTTACTAAGAGTGCTCTACGAAATGAAAATATTATTCTTCATACAAAAGGTGACTCCATGTCGAATTATTGCTATATTACTGATGCATTAACGGGCATTTTAACCCTCATGAAGGATGGCGAAGCTGGTGAAGCATATAATATTTGTCATGATGAGGAAACTCGCTCCATAGCAAGTATTGCGCATCTAGTAGCTACACATGTAAGTCATGGAAAAAGTGAAGTAGTTTTTGACATTCCAGAAGATGTACAGGGTTTGGGATACGCACCGACAGTTCACATGTTCTTAAGCTCTAAGAAGTTGAAATCTTTAGGTTGGCAGCCTAAAGTGTCAATGGCACAAGCCTATGTAAGACTTGCAGAATATATCCAAGAGGAAGGCTTATGAAAAAGGAAATAATTATTGTTACCATCTCCCTCGGTAATGATGGAGCTGAACGTATTTTAACAGAGTTAGCTCGTCAGTGGGTGCATGATGGTCACCATATTACGGTTATCCAAACAAGCCCTAATCGTTATGGTAATGAATATGCTTTAGAGGAAGGTATTGAACAAATTCAAATTCATACTACAAGCTCTAATAAAGTAATTCGCTTTATTCAGGAAATTAAAGAGCTGATCAAGATTTTGAAGACAAGACCTAACGCAACATGCTTATCGTTTTTGTCGGCATCGAGCTTTATTCTCGCCATTAGCTCTTGGTTTGTGAAGAATCGCATCGTCTTTTCGGAGCGAAATAATCCGCGTAAGGTGCCTATTGGTTGGCATCAACAAGCGTTGCGTAATTTTGCCTTTCGCTTTGCTGATGCGTTAGTATTCCAAACTGAGGATGCTCGTTCATATTTCCCTGAATCTGTACAAAAGCGTGGTGTTATCATTCCAAATCCTATTAATGGTAAACTGCCACCACCAATAGAAGGGGAACGTGAGAAGACAATTGTTACGGCTTGTCGATTACATCCGCAAAAGAATTTGCCTATGATGATTAATGCTTTTAGTATGCTGGCAGATGAGTTTCCAGAGTATAAACTTGTCATTTATGGTCAAGGTGTTTTAGAGGATGAATTACGTGCTCAAATTAAATCTCTTAATTTAGAGGATAGAATTTTATTGCCTGGCTTTGCTAGTAATATTTTAGAGAAGGTCGCACCTTGCTCTATGTATGTTTCATCATCTGATTTTGAAGGTATTTCAAACTCTATGTTAGAAGCACTTGGCATGGGCTTGCCTGCTGTAGTTACAGACTGTCCAGTAGGTGGTGCTCGTATGGTAATAAATAGTGGAGAAAATGGTATCTTGGTACCTGTAGGAGATACGAAGGCTATGTATGAAGCTATGCGCAGTATTCTGAAAGACCCTGCATTAGCAGCAAAACTTTCACAAGAAGCCATTAAGGTGCGTGATAAATTTCCATTATATAAAATTGCTAAACGTTGGTTAGATGTTTTATGAGTTGTAAGGAGGAGAACCATTGAAGTTAAATATTACGGCTATTGCTGACCGCATGATATGGTTCATAACTCTAATATTTTTAGTGTTGTCGTTGACCATTTCCTTTGCCCTTGGCGA
>DXZL01000045.1 GCA_019419725.1 Veillonella sp.
CTAAAGCTATCCAACAATTAGCTGAAACATATTTGACAGAGCCAACATTGATTCGTATGAAACCGACTCAAGTTACTATGGATTTAATTGAACAATATTATATCGAAGTGCAAGACCGTCAAAAATTCGATGTTCTTTGCCGTTTATTCGATATCCAAACACCTGAACTTGCGATTATCTTCACACGTACAAAACGTCGTGTTGATGAAGTAACAGAAGGTCTTAAGAAACGTGGTTACATGGCGGAAGGCATTCATGGCGATTTGTCTCAACAAAAACGAGATAGCGTAATTCGTCAATTCCGCGAAGGTACCATCGATATTCTCGTGGCTACTGATGTGGCAGCTCGTGGTCTTGATATTTCTGGCGTATCTCACGTATATAACTATGATATGCCTCAAGATCCTGAAAGCTACACACACCGCGTAGGTCGTACAGGCCGTGCCGGTAAAGCTGGTCAAGCTTTCACGTTCGTTATCCCTCGTGAAATGGAGCATTTACATGCTATCGAGCGTTTAACAAAACGTAAAATCGCACGCCGTCGTGCACCTTCCTTAGGTGAAGTTCTTGAAGGTCAACAACGTTTGGCAATTGAAAGCCTCGTTGAAATGACAGATAATTTAGAAGCATTAGCGCCATTCAAATCTAGTGCAGAAGAATTGTTAAATGATACAGACTCTGTAACATTGTTGGCTGCAGCTCTTAAATTGTTAACAAAAGAACCAGATACAACTCCTGTAAATATTACAGAAGAAAAACCATTGCGCGTACGCCGTCGTCGTGAAGGTGGTCGTGGTGACCGCCGCCGTGGTGACCGTCGTAGAGATGGTGATCGCCGCCGTGACGGAGATCGTCGTCGCGATGACCGTCCTCGTCGCAACCGCGATGATCGTAGAAGTGATCGTCGTGATGACCGCCGTAGAGATGATCGTAGATCTGATCGTCCACGTGGTGACAGAAAACCTCGTCATCAAGGTGAAGGTTTCAAACCTTACTTTAAAGACTAATAGAATGTGGATTGCTTTCGGGCAATCCACATTTTTTATTACTTAATAGTTAATACTATCTATCTTGATAAGTGTTGAGAATTCTGCTATAATAGATAATAATTATTTCTTGTGAATGGCCGATAATGGTCGATGCCTTATAGATTTCCAAGTGGAGAAAGGTAGAGTAGAGTATTATGGATATCGCACAAATTCTGCGTAGCCAAGGGTTCAAAGTAACCCCACAACGTATTGCGATTTATGATGCCTTGCGTGGTCATCATGATCATCCAACAGCAGAAATGTTGTATCATACGTTGCGCCCTGAACATCCAAGCATGAGCTTGGCAACAGTGTACAAGACAATGGAGATTTTTGAAAAAATCGGTCTTGTAAAAATTTTAGAAGTAGGTGATGAGCGCGCTCATTACGATTGGGACACACAAGCTCATTCCCATATCCGATGCATCCGTTGCAATAAGGTAGAGGATATGATGGGCATTGATTTACAAGCTATCAAAACAATTGCTGATCAAGGTAGCGAGTATCAAATCACAGGTCAACATATTACCTTTGAAGGTGTATGCCCTGAGTGTGCTAAAAAAGAAAGCCATTAATACATAACCCCTGTCGCGAAGGGCTCCTTCACGGTAGGGGTTATATTAGTTATATATGTCTTATATTCATCAGGCTTTTGGAATAGATGTACACGTAATAGAATAGATATTGGAGTTAAGTATTTTAGAATTATAAAATTATAGAATTATAGAATTATAAAGGAGTAGTATGTTTGTCATAGGCAGTCATTTATCAATTAGCAAAGGTTATTTAAATATGGGGAAGGAAGCTACTAAAATTGGTGGCAATACCTTCCAATACTTTACCCGTAATCCTCGTGGTGGTAGTATGCGTGCCCTCGATGTAGAGGATATGAATAGCTTGAGTGCGTATATGAAAGAACATAACTTCGGCACCTTGTTAGCCCATGCACCGTATACGTATAATCCATGTGCTGCAAAGGAAGACTTGCGCGCCTTTGCTAAACAATCTATGAAAGAAGATTTGGAGCGCATGGAATATTTACCGGGCCAAATGTATAACTTTCACCCAGGTAGCCATGTAAAACAAGGTGTAGATCAAGGTATCGAATACATCGTGGAGTGCTTGAATGAAATTTTATTCCCTGGCATGAAAACAACAGTCCTCTTAGAGGTCATGGCAGGTAAGGGTACAGAAATTGGTTCTCGATTTGAGGAAATTGCACGCATCATCGACGGTGTGAAATTAAAAGAATACATGGGCGTATGTGTTGATACATGCCATATCCACGAAGGTGGTTATGATATCGTCAATAATCTTGATGGTGTTATTGATGAGTTTGACCGTATTGTAGGCTTAGACCGTTTAAAAGCCATTCATTTGAATGACTCTAAAAATCCTATGGGCGCTCATAAAGATCGGCACGAAAAAATTGGTGAAGGTCACATCGGTATCGACGCCATTGCTCGTATTGTGACACATCCTAAATTGACGAACTTGCCGTTCTATTTAGAAACGCCAAATGAACTTGATGGGTATGCAAAAGAAATTGCTATGTTGCGCTCTATTGTAGAGAATCAATAATTAAGCTAAAACGCAGTCTTAGTTATATAATTATTTATATAACTACATTCAGATAAGGTATAGGGAGAGCTGGAAAGGGGGATAAAATGCGTTTTTTACATACTGCTGATTGGCATTTAGGACGTATTTTTTATGGTCAGTATTTAACAGATGACCAAGCTCATGTATTGGAGAATCAGTTCTTTTCTATTTTGAAAGATGAAAAAATCGACGGCATATTGTTAGCCGGGGATGTATTTGATAGAGCGGTACCTCCTATTGAAGCTATTGAGTTATGGGATTCCATCATTACCCGTCTCGCTATGGATTATAAGGTACCACTCTTCGTGGTAAGTGGTAATCATGATGGGGCTGAACGCCTTGAAGTGGGGCGCTCTATGTTGAGTCAATCAGGAATCCATATTTGGGGATCCCCTCATCATGCATTACAACCCTTTGAATTTGAAGGTGTTGATGGTAAAGTGGCCATTTGCCCTATGCCCTTTAGCGAGCCTCGTCGCATAGGGGATGCATTAGGGTTAGGTTTTGCTACCCCTTCTTTGGAAACTGGTCTCAATCTACATAATTATGATCAAATGTATCAGGCTTGGAGCAACCATTTACGTAATCAAGTGCCAAAGGGAATGCGCAGCATTGCTATTAGTCATGCCTTTGTAATGGGCGGTGATGTAGGTGGCTCTGAACGTATCTTGTCTATCGGTGGTAGTGAACAAGTAAGTCCACAAGTCTTTAAAGACTTTCACTATACAGCCCTTGGCCATTTGCATGGGCCTCAGCGAATGGGGGCAGACTATATTCGTTATAGCGGATCGCCATTAAAGTATTCCTTTGATGAGCATACGCAGAAGAAGTCTTTTACCATCATTGATATGGATACAAAAGGTAAGGTAGATATTAGCACCATTCCTGTAGAAGCGAAGCGCGACGTAGTAATTTTAGAAGGTTATTTTGAAGACCTGTTAAACAATAAGGAATTACAGGCTAAACATAAAGATGATTATGTACAGGCCCGATTGCTGGATACGATGCCTATTATGGATGGGATGGCTAAGTTGCGCCAAGTGTATCATCGCTGTATGACCATTGACCTAGTGGGGCGTGTGGCAGCGCCTGTGGCTGACATGGGGGATGCAGTCTTTAAAGAATTAAATGAGCGTGAATTATTTAACCAATTTGCCGAAACCGTGTGGAAAGAACCATTAACAGAGCGCGAACAACAATACATCAACTCTGTATGGGACCGAATTTTAAAGGAGGACTAAATGAAGCCTATATCTTTAACTATAGAAGCCTTTGGTCCTTACCGCGATTCGGTTACCTTGGACTTTAATGAACTGCAAAACCATTCTATGTTTCTCATCTCTGGTCCTACGGGGGCCGGGAAAACATCTATACTAGATGCTATGGTGTATGCCTTATATGGCGAACCTAGTGGGGAAGTGCGCAAAACAGATGCTATCCGCAGTGACTTTGCAGAACCACATCGTATGACACGGGTTGATTTTTCCTTTGCTATCGGTGATGCTCAGTACCGTGTTGAAAGATTGCCAAAGCAAATGGTTGCGAAGAAACGCGGTACAGGTATGCGCGAGCAGAATGCTAGTGCTACTGTCTATGAAATGAAAGATAGGGAGTGGAAAGTTATCGCTACCTCTGCAGCGGCTATTCGCGATACGATTCAAAGAATCATAGGCTTTCGGAAGGATCAATTCTTACAAGTTGTTCTATTGCCACAAGGGGAATTCCGAAAATTACTAGTAGCCTCCACCAGTGAACGGGAGGAGTTATTACATACACTCTTTAGAACCGAGTTATACCGAAGATTACAAGATGCCTTAAAGGCTGCTTATGATGACGCAAAAGCAGGCATTGAAGAAAATGTAACAAAACAGAATGCATTGCTACAATCCATTCCACATGACGAAGATATACCAGTACTAACCATTGAACATGTACGAGATCTTTTGAAACATAGAGAGCCACACCGAGATGCTCTTGTTATTGACCGTGATAAAGCTGTAACTGTAGTGGAGCAGTTCAATACGTTGCGAAATGAGTGGGCCTTATATAATCAAGCACAACAATCTCTTGCAGAGGCTACCTCTAAATTAGACCTTGTGAAAGCAAGAGAAGCGGAGCGTGCTAGCTTACGTGAAAAGGTTCAGTTCCTTACCTCTTTAACGCCAAGCTTTGAGCTATATAAACAGGTTTGTGATAAACAGTTGGTGTTAAAAACATTGGAAACATCACTTTCAGAGGCTGAAAAAAATGTGGACAGTGCATCTCAACATGAGTCTAAATGTATAGAGGCTCATGCAGTATTAGAAGCTCAAGCTGAAACTATGCAAGCTAAGCGAACTACGCTGGCCCAAATGGAACAGCAATCAGAAAAATTTGATGAGTTAGCACTGCTAAATAAGGAATTGAGCACATTAAAGAGTACATTAGTAACACAGGACCGTGAGAAAAGCGAAGCTGCGTTACAGGCGCAGCATAAGACAGTAGCTGATTTAGAGGCGAAATTGGATGAAGACAGACAACAGTTACAAGGTAATAGCAAAGTCTTAGACTCTATTCCTCGTATCCAAGAACAGTTAAGTCATTTGCAACGATATTCTGAAATGGTCGCTGAGAAACAGAAGATTCAAAATGATATCGATGCTAAAGATAAGTCATTAGCATTGATAGATGAATCCGTAAAGAACTCAAAGGTACAGCTTGAACGGTTAGAACATTTGATGGCAGAAGGGCGTGCCTTTGAACTCGTTCATTTAGTGAAAGATAACGAACCTTGTCCAGTATGCGGCTCTACAGAGCATCCACAGTTGGCAGCCAAGCCTGAGTTATATCCTACCAAAGAGGAGATAGAAGAGGCTCGTGCAGTGCGTGATCTTGAGTTACAAAAACAAGCTAGTGAGATTGGTCAGAAAGAAACATTAGCTCTTCGTTTACATGAGTTAGATGAACAAGTTGAAGATCAAGTCTCTAAACTCAAAACATGGATTGATAATTTTTCAGAAGATGCATTTGATTCAATTCAACAAGGCTTAGTATCTCAAATGGAGCAGCTTTCAACCTTGCGTAGCGATACTGAACAGCTGAGCGACACTATAGCTAACACTGAGGATGACCTCAGTACGGCTAAAGATGAACTAGCGAAATTGGATATGGCTCATAAGGAACTACTTGATAGCTTGCACAATTTAGAGGTTCAGATTAGTACTGTACAGGCTAAGATTGATGCTCTTTCTGAAAGCTTGCCAACAACGGATGTAGCTGCATGGCATAAAGAGATAGAATCATTGGTGTCTGAGCTTACAGACTACGATGAACAGGTAAAAGTATGTAAAGCAAATTTAGATTCTGCTAGAGAAGTGCTCAATGCTAAACGGGGACGCCTAGAAACCTTATCTGCCCAAGTGCAGGAAGAAATAAGACATCTTGATGTACTCTATCAAGACTATGTAGAATCATTGCAATCGATTTCTTTATCTGAAGATGACTTTATAGATGCGTTGGATGATTATAAGGCTTTAGATACGTTTAGAGCTGAGTTACATGCATTGGATGAGGCTTTCAATAAAGCTCAAGCTGTATATGATGCGGCATTGAAACATGCTCAATCTGTAGTGGAGCCAAGTGATACGGTTTCCAATGAAGTATATGATGCAGCAGTAGAACAGCGTGATGATTTAGTGGGTTCTCTTGCGGCTTGGGATAGAGAAACGAAACATATTGAAACGACACTGGTTTCTCTAGAAACACTTGAACAAGCTATGGGAGAAGCCCGTGAGGAAGTGACTTTCTTAAGTCGCCTAAATGACTTGGCAAATGGCGGTGAACAAGGGTTTAAAAATGTAACCTTTGAGCGCTATGTATTGGGAGCTATTTTAGATGAAGTCGTATATGCAGCTAATTTACGGCTTCAAACGATGAGCCGTAATCGTTATTCCTTGGAACGTTCTGACTATACAGGTGGTGGACGGGGCAAACAAGGCCTTGATTTGGCAGTCATGGATGCTTTCACAGGTCAATCAAGACCTGCGAATACCTTATCTGGTGGTGAAACATTCTTGGCCTCTATGGCACTTGCCTTAGGTCTTGCTGATGTTATTCAAAGTTATGCTGGTGGTATTCATATGGATACAATGTTTATCGACGAAGGCTTTGGTACACTTGATCCCGATACATTGGAACTCGCCATGGAAACACTGGTGAAATTACAATCGTCAGGTCGTCTTATCGGCATGATTTCCCATGTACCTGAATTAAAGACTCGTATACCGGCCCACTTAGAGGTCACACGTGGTGACGATGGTAGTACGGCAAAATTTGTGATTAACTAGCTATAGAATTGTCAAATGTGATACTATTAAAAGAGGAGAATTCCTACAAAAACATACTGGAATTAATTAAGGAGGTCCTATGAAGTTTTCATTTGCTCATAATAATATAAATGTTAAGGATCTTGATAAGAGTTTAGCATTCTATAAAGAGGCCTTATTACTTGAGGAATCTCGACGCTTGGAAGATCCAAGTGGTGCTTTCACTCTTGTATATTTAAAAAGTCCATACACAGCGCATGAACTAGAACTTACATGGTTACGCGACTGGGATCGTCCTTATAATTTAGGGGACAATGAATTCCACTTGGCATTTTATGTAGATGACTACGAAGCAGCTCTAAAAAAGCATAAAGAGATGGGCGTTGTAGCGTACGAAAATGCAGACATGGGCATTTACTTTATTGCCGATCCAGACGGGTATTGGACAGAAATCATTCCAGCAGGTAAATACTAATGGAATATATGTTAACTCGTTTAGAGTGGCTAATTGGTCCTGATAAAATCAAAACCTTAAAAGATACGTCTGTGGCTCTCTTTGGTGTTGGCGGCGTTGGTGGCGGTGCCCTTGAGGCACTAGTTCGAGCTGGTGTGGGACGCATCATTCTTATCGATGGCGACTCTATTGCACCTAGTAACTTAAACCGCCAAATGATTACGACTCATGGCACAATTGGGGAGCGTAAGGTGGAGGTAGCAAAGGCACGAGCCCTTTCTATTAATCCAGATGTAGTGATAGAAACTCATGATATTATGTATACTGAGGAAAATTACCCTGGATTTATTCAAAGCTTGAACGTTGATTATGTAATCGATGCCATCGATATGGTAACGGCAAAACTTAATATTATTGAGGTGTGTCAACGTGAAAGCATCCCTGTTATTTCTTGTATGGGCGGCGGCAATCGCTTTTACCCTGAAAAACTTATGATTGCTGATATCAATAAGTCTCATACATGTCCTTTGGCGCGCGTTATGCGTCGGGAGCTCAAAAAACGGGGTATTAAAAAGCAATTAGTTTTATTTTCTACAGAAAAACCAACAAAACCACAGTTCCGCGGCGAAGCAACAAGCCCTGGTACATGTAGTTTTGTGCCACCAGTGGCAGGTTTTATATTAGCAGCACATGTGTTGCGTACAATTTTGGAGGTACCTGAACAATGAAAAAAGCAAAAATCCATATGGCTGACGGCGGCGATATCGTAATCGAATTATTTGATAAAGAAGCTCCTGGCACAGTACAAAACTTTATTGATTTGATTAACAAAGGTTTCTATAATGGCCTTCGTTTCCACCGTGTAATCCCTGGCTTCGTAGCTCAAGGCGGTTGTCCTAATGGCAATGGTACAGGTGGCCCTGGTTACACAATTAAAGATGAATTGATTGGCAACCCACATAAACATGAACGTGGTGCATTGTCTATGGCTCACCGTGGTCCTAATACTGGTGGTAGCCAATTCTTTATCGTATACGAACCACAACCTCACTTGGATGGTGTACACACTGTATTCGGTAAAGTAATCGAAGGTATGGACGTAGTTGATGGTATTCACCAAGGTGCCATCATGGAAACTGTTGAAGTAATCGAAGGTTAATCTCATGAATGATGTATCTATTAAACATCCAGAATGGCTATATATTGATGTAAATGGTAAAACATCATATGGGTATGACCAAGAATGGTTCACTGATGAGTGGCAACGCTTGTCTGGTTGTGGTCCCACATCGGCATCACAAGTATTGGGTTATTCGCTATTTAGGGATGGCTTATTAGATCTGGAAACCACATCCGATCAAACGCTTGCTTTAGAACGGATGAACTTAGTTTGGAAATATGTAAAGCCACGCTTTGGTGGTGGTGTTTATAAGACTCAATGGATGGAACGTGGTCTTACTCGTTTACTGGAGGATAAAGGCCTATCTTATGATGTGCATATGTTGAATGTATCTCCGTTCTGCGCATCTCGTGTAGAGGTGGAGGCTGCAGCTCAGTTTATTCATGATGCATTGGCACAAGATGTGCCTGTAGCATTTTTGAATCGTCATAAGGGTAAAGAAAAAGCTCTTTATACATGGCATTGGGTTCCAATTCACAAGATATTTATGGATGGCGATGATATTCGCTGTGGCATCTTTGATGAAGGTGAAATCCGTGATTTCTCGTTAGCAAATTGGATGAAAGACACTATTTTGGGTGGCGGTTTCTGTTATATTAGTCGTAAAGATTAAAAAAACAGAGTAATTAACGTAATATACATACGCATCGCAATCATCTGCGGTGCGTATTGTAGTATAAAAGTAGGAGGTACTACATGAGTCAATGGATTACAGAGGAACAAACTCCTCATTTACGTCTTAGCGCTGAAGCGGAAGAAGTATTATACTCTGGTGAATCTGAGTTCCAAAAAATTGAAGTATTTAAATCAAAAGAGTACGGTACGATGCTCGCATTAGATGGTGTATTCCAAACGTCTGAGCGTGAAGAGTTTATATACCATGAAATGATGAGTCATGTTCCATTGTTTTTACATCCAAATCCTGAACGTGTATTGATCATCGGTGGCGGTGATGGTGGCGTAGCTAGAGAATGTGTACGTCACGACTGTGTAAAAGAAGTAACGATGGTTGAAATCGACGGTAAAGTTGTGGAGCTTGCTAAACAATATTTGCCAACTATTGCTAAAGCTATGATTGAAAACCATCCTAAATTGACTGTAAAAATTGGTGATGGCATTGGTTTCATGGCAGAAGCGGAAGATTACTATGATGTAATTATTGTAGACTGCTCTGATCCAATCGGTCCTGGTGAAGGTTTATTTACTGAAGAGTTCTATAAGAATACATTAAAAGCTCTTAAAAAAGATGGCTTATTTGTACAACAAACAGAATCTCCTATGTTGCATCAACCGCTTGTTGAAAAAGTGTTTGGTTACGTAAATAATCACTTCCCAATTGCACGTTTGTATACTGCATTTATTCCAATTTATCCTGCAGGTATGCATTGCTTCACATTGGGTTCCAAGACATTTGACCCATTAACATGGACACCAAATCGTGAACAAAACTTTGAAACTAAGTACTATAATGCTGAAATTCAAAAGGCTGCATTTGCATTGCCAAATTTTGTAAAAAACTATTTGCCAACTAAGTAAATAATATGTATAATAGGGGAGCACCATTCGTAAGGTATAACTTATGAATGTGCTTCCTTATTTTTATGAGGAGAAAGAGTTTATATTAGGGATAACGCACTTTTTTATTTTATTTGTAAAAGTTAAATGAAATTGAGAAAAAGGTGTTGACACAAATCTCTAGAACAGATATAATTCTCTTTGTTACGAAGACAACGTCTTCGATACCTACAAGGTGGTGGGTATGGTGAAGCGGTTAACACGGCGGATTGTGGCTCCGTTACGCGTGGGTTCGATCCCCACTACTCACCCCATAACCTACACATCATAATCATTGTAGGGGTGTCGCCAAGTGGTAAGGCAACGGACTTTGACTCCGTTATGCGCTGGTTCGATCCCAGCCACCCCTGCCAACATGACTCACTAGCTCAGTTGGCAGAGCACCTGACTTTTAATCAGGGTGTCCCGCGTTCGAGTCGCGGGTGAGTCACCAAATTAAAACTCACAAACTTCGGTTTGTGAGTTTTCTATCTCTATTCATAGAGTATTTGGTTATGATTGTATGTATAAAATCAATCAAAAATAAGTTGAAAAAATCTTTGAAAAAGAGGTTGACGATTTAAGATTAGATTGATATACTATACAAGTCGTTAGGGCAACAACCTAACGTAACAGATCTTTGAAAACTGAACAATGATAGGTAATCAATCAATACGATTGAACATA
>DXZL01000046.1 GCA_019419725.1 Veillonella sp.
CATCTTTATTCCCTACAAACTGCTTAACTTACAATGATGTGAAAGATAAAAACTATCAAGAGGTAGCAGCTGTTGTATTATCCAAGTTGTTCCCATGTTTCTCAGAAGCTCATTTAAAAGAAATGATCAACTCTGCATACAGTGATGCTAATTTCAGCACTCGTGATATTGCACCGTTACATTCCTTATTAGAAAAGGTTTCTGTCCTAGAATTATTCCATGGCCGTACACAAGCTTTCAAAGATATGGCATTGTCTTTATTCCCATATCTATTAGTAGCGGCAAAAGAGGCTGAAGGTGAGAAAAAAGAGGTTCTTATCTTAACGGCTACATCTGGTGATACAGGTAAAGCTGCCCTTGAAGGCTTTAAAGATGTACCTGGTACTCACATTCAAGTATTCTACCCAACTGATGGCGTAAGTCCAATGCAAGCTGAGCAAATGCAAAAGCAAGAAGGGGACAACGTTAATGTTACTGCGATTCACGGTAACTTCGACGATGCGCAACAATTCTTGAAACGCTTATTCGTTGATAAAGATACTGCAGAAGAGGTTGCTGCAAAAGGTGTTATGTTCTCTAGTGCGAACTCTATTAACATTGGTCGCTTGGCACCTCAAGTGGTGTACTATGTGAATGCCTATGCAGAACTTGTTGCACAAGGTGCCATTCATGAAGATGAAGCATTCAACGTTGTGGTGCCAACTGGTAACTTCGGTAATATTTTAGCTGCTTATTATGCTAAAAAAATGGGTATTCCTATTGGTAAATTGATTTGTGCATCTAACCAAAATAACGTGCTTACTGATTTCTTTGAAAGTGGTACATACGATATGAACCGCCCATTCTATACAACGATTTCTCCGTCTATGGATATTCTTGAGTCTTCCAACTTTGAACGTTTCTTATACTATATCTCTGGTGAGGATAGTGAACGCACAGCTGGTTGGATGAAAGATCTTAAATCTACAGGTAAATTGACTGTAAACGAAGAAGAATTCAACCGCGTTAAAGCTAATTTTGCAGGTGCTTATGTAGATGACGAAGAAACAAAAGCCATCATTGAGCAAGTGTACAACTCCTATGGTTATGTAATGGATCCTCATACAGCGGTAGCTATGGGTGCATACATGAAGGAATTAGAGAAACACCCAGAAGATGGTGCGCGTCATACAATTATTGCATCTACTGCACATCCATTTAAATTTCCTACAGCTATTTGTGAAGCTTTAGATATTAAAGTTGGTGATACACCATATGAAAGCTTAGATAATATTTCTGCTGTAACGGGTGTAGCATTCCCTAAACAATTGGAAGCATTGAAATCTAAACCATTGCGTTTCACAAAAGCAATCGATAAAGAGAATATGAAACAAGAAATTCTTGATTTTGTAGATACATTCTCTAAATAATAGGATGCCGCCTTTCGCTAGAAGGGCGGCATATATTTTGGTTTTATATATTCCGTATCTCCTGTATAATAGATTGCTAAGATAGATAATACAGGGATAGTAACTATTTAGTTGTACTATAGTGTATTTGTATAGGGAGGTAGTATGGCTAAAAAAGGTCTTATGTATGCATTATTGTCGGCACTCTTATTGAGTACGATGAATTTATTTGTAAAGATGCTAGGCTCTAACATTCCATCTGGGGAAATTGCCTTTTTCCGTGGTTTATTTGGAACCATAGCTGTTCTCATCGTTATGTATACCCGAGGTATCCGATTCTCGAAAGAGGATAGAGGACATCTTGTTATGCGTGGCTTATATGGCGGCTTTGGCATGGTTTGTAACTTTATTGCCTTAGTGCATTTAAAGTTATCTGATGCAACAATTTTATTTCAAACATCAGGTATATTTGTATTGATATTTAGCGCCTTATTTCTTAAAGAACGGGTACCTAAAGGGGCTGGTAAATGGCTTCTTTTGATCTTTGTAGCTGTAATGGTTATGGTAAATCCATTTAGCTTTACCGGCTTTACTTGGTTTGCCTTAGTAGCTATTTTAGGGGCTGCTTTATCTGCGGCTGCGTATACAACGATTCGCCTTATATCTAAGCGAGGTAAGCATAGTAATTTCGAAATTATGGCGTATTTTATGATTACAGGTATGATTGCAGGACTTGTTACAACTGATAAACTCGTTATGCCGCAGGGGACAGATTGGCTTATCATCTTGGCGATTGGTGGTATTAGTGTAGTGGCTCAGTTCTTCTTGACTGGTGCCTTTGTTACCACAAATGCTGTAGTGGCACAATTCTTACAATATGTTGGTGTATTCATCAGTTCCTTCTATGGCTTCTTGTTCTTTGGTGAAAGCTTATCTATTGAAACGATAGGCGCTGGTGTGGCGATGTTCGTATCTTCTGTTATGTTGGCTCGCCTCAAAGAACAAAGTGGACCTTTACAAGAAGGAAAGGTTATAGAGGATAAAATTAAATAATTGTCGAATCTATACAATAATAGACGTTGTATGACAGTAGAGGTGCTAATCACATTCGTGATTGGCACCTTTTAACATGGTGCGAAAAGTACGCATAAATACTGATTTATTACAATTTTAGATTGACCTATGAAAAACTATATTAAATAAATTCGAAAAACTACATCGAAAAATATTGACATCTCTTCATCTTTCCTTTATGATTAGTACAGTTATTAACGCATTCTCAATTAAGTGTATCTAGGAGTAGTGAGAAATGAAAGAATTTTTGAACGATTTTAAAGCTTTTGCATTCAAAGGTAACATGATGGACCTAGCTATTGGTATGATTATTGGGGCTGCTTTCACAGCGTTGGTTAACTCCGTTGTAAGCAACTTGTTCATGCCTATTATCAGCTTGTTCACAGGCGGTATTGATTTCAGTAACTTGTACTTGCCATTAAATGCTGCATCTAAAGATGCATTCATGGCTGGTGCTGATATTAATACAGCTCGTGCAGTTGGTTCTGTATTGCCATACGGTACATTCATTACTGATTTGATTCAATTCTTAATCTTGGCGTTCGTTGTATTCTTGATGGTTCGCGCATTAGCTAAAATGATGAAAAACGCGAAAGAAGAAGAAGCTGCTGAAGCACCTACAACTAAAGAATGTCAATTCTGTAAAACAGAAATTCACATTGATGCAGTTAAATGTCCTAACTGTACAGCAGATTTGAAATAATTCAAATTTAAAGCTACATAAAAGGAGTAAGGCCTAGGCCTTACTCCTTTTTGTTGTATTACGCCAGCTTTCTAGTATAAAATATAAGTATATAATAGAAATATATGATATTAACTTTAACGCGAAATTCTTGGGCGTGTATTATAAGACGTTTTTGGAGGACTTATACATATGGAAAAAAAACCTCTAGTTGTTGTAAACGGTTTAGTCCGTAAAGATGCAATTGCTTATTTAAAAGAGCACGTAGATGTGCGCCAATGGACTGAAAAGACTGTAATGCCTCGTGAGACATTAAAGGAATGGCTCGTTGATGCGGATGGTTTGTGGTGTGTTCGCCCTTTAGATGTAGACGGTGATCTTGTAAAAAATGCACCTAATTTAAAGGTTATTGCTCAAGCAGCTGTGGGTTATGATAATGTAAAAATTGATGAATTAACGGCAGCAGGTATTCCTTATGGCAATACGCCAGGTGTTCTTAATGAAACCGTAGCAGAGCTTGCTTTTACATTAATTGCCACTGCTAGTCGTCGTATTCTGGAAAATGCTAATTTCGTAAAAGAAGGACGTTGGGCTCAAAGACCATCTAATATTAAAGGCTTTGATTTGAGTCGCCGTACCCTTGGTATTATTGGGATGGGGGCTATTGGTGTATCTATTTCTCGTCGTGCTCGTGCATTCGGTATGACTGTGGTATACCATAATCGTAATCAGCGTATTGATGACAAGATTCATAAAACTACGTATATGGAATTAGATGACTTATTAGCTACTAGTGATGTAGTTTGTGTGATGGCTCCACTAACAGATGAAACATATCACATGTGTGATGAAGCATTCTTCAAAAAAATGAAGAATACTGCTTTGTTTGTTAATGTTGGCCGTGGACCTATCGTTGATACAGATGCTTTGATTAATGCCTTAAAAACAGGTGAAATCGATTACGCAGCACTTGACGTAACTGATCCAGAGCCATTGCCAGCAGATCATCCATTATTGGATGTTGAGAACTGTCTTATCGTACCACATATTGGTTCTTATACTGATCGTACGCGTTATGATATGTCTATTTTGACAGCTGACAATATTATTGCTGGCGTTCATAAGAAACCATTAAAGACCTGTGTTAATGAAGAAGTTAACTATAAGAAACCAGAAATGGATGTAGAGTCTGCCTTAGAAGAGCTTAAAAAAGCTGGTATAGACTTAGCTGATTTCGACTAATATCACAAGACCTCAAAAGATATGCGGTATTATGCAAAATATGGTAAAATAAAAGAATATTTATCCTATGGAGGTTAGAACGTTGGAACATAAAGATATTGAAAAAACTGTAGCTCCTGAAGAAGTTGTATCTGTTAACTTTATCGAAGCTATCATCAACAAAGATAACGAAACTGGCAAATACGGTGGTCGTGTGTTAACTCGCTTCCCACCAGAACCAAATGGTTACTTACATATTGGTCATGCTAAATCTATTTGTCTTAACTTTGGTATTGGCAAACAGTACAATGGCTTAACAAATCTTCGTTTTGATGATACGAATCCTGCAAAAGAAGATGTTGAATACGTAAACTCCATCATGGAAGATGTAAAATGGCTCGGTTTTGATTGGGCGGGAGAGCCTCGCTATGCATCTGACTATTTCGGCCAAATGTACGAATATGCTAAGAAATTAATTACTCTTGGCAAGGCTTATGTAGATGATCAAACTGCAGATGAAATTAAACAAACACGTGGCGATTTTTCTACACCTGGTACTAACAGCCCATACCGTGACCGTAGCGTAGAAGAAAACTTGAAACTCTTCGAAGAAATGAAAGATGGTAAATACGCTGATGGTGAAAAGGTATTGCGTGCGAAAATCGACATGGCGCATCCTAATATCGTTATGCGTGACCCTGTTATCTATCGTATTGTAAATACAGAACATCATAATACAGGTAATGAGTGGAAAATCTATCCTATGTATGATTTTGCTCATCCTATTGAAGATGCTATCGAGCGTATTACACATTCCATCTGTACTTTGGAATTCGAAGTTCACCGTCCATTGTATGATTGGGTACTTGAAGACTGGGATGACACTGAAATCCCACAACAAATTGAGTTTGCTCGCTTGAACGTAACTAAAATGGTTATGTCCAAACGTAAATTGCGTGCTCTTGTTGAGGCAGGCCTTGTAGCTGGTTGGGATGATCCTCGTATGCCTACTATTTCTGGCTTACGTCGTCGTGGTTATACTCCAGAGGCTATTCGTGATTTCTGTGACCGCATTGGCGTAGCTAAGGCTGACAGTGTTGTTGACATTGCTTTGCTAGAGTTCTGTATCCGTGAAGATTTGAAACTCAAAGCTACACGTCCTATGGTCGTTATTGATCCTGTGAAAGTTGTTATTACAAACTATCCAGAAGGTCAAACTGAACTTTGTACCGTTGAAAATAACCCAGAAAATGAAGAGTTGGGTAACCGTGAAGTTGTATTTGGTCGTGAAATTTACATCGAACGCAATGACTTTATGGAAGAGCCAGTTAAGAAGTTCTTCCGCTTGGCACCAGGTAAAGAAGTACGCTTAAAAGGCGCATACTTCATTACATGTACTGATGTTATTAAAGACGAAAATGGCAATATTACAGAAATTCACTGTACATATGACCCAGAAACTAAGAGCGGCAGCGGTTGTACTCGTAAGGTAAAAGGTACATTACATTGGGTTGAAGCATCTACTGCTGTAGATATTGAATCTCGCTTATATGACTACTTGCTAAAAGAAGATTCTGATGGTAAAGACTTCTTAGGTGACTTTAATCATGAGTCCTTACAAGTATTCCATAGTAAAGGGGAAGCATGTCTCAGTACAACTGTACCAGGAGACCATTTCCAATTCTTGCGCCAAGGTTATTTTGTAACTGATAAAGATAGCACACCAGATTATATCGTAATGAACCGTATCGTTGGTTTACGTGATAGCTGGGCTAAGGCACAAAAGAAATAATGTATTCTATATTGCTAAGATAATGATAAAGAACCGCTCCGTTAAGGGCGGTTCTTTACTACTGTGTTGTTATTAAAAATCATGTTGAGAGTTTATGACATTAACATTTTAGTTGAGGAGATATATGAAAAAATTAGTATTACTTGCCACTGCAGCTGCTGTATTAGTATCTGTTCCAACAATTGGCTCTGCAGCAAATATTAAGAATATTTTGAATAGAAGCCAAACAGTAGCATATCAAGGTGTTAAATTGCCTGAAGGTGTTACAATGTATCAAAATAATCCTAAAGCACTTTTTGCAGGGGAGGCTAAAAAGGATATTAAATCTGTATTTATTGAAGCAGGTGCTACATCTGCTAATGTATATACACTAAATATTAAAAACGAAAATGAAATGAACTATGCTGTATTTGGTGATGTAGTATTAGGTAAACAATTGGCTAGTCAAATCAGTGAAACTAAGCATGTCAATGCAGATCCATCTACATTAGGTGCATTGGCATCCTCTATTAATAAGGGGGATAGCCCAATTCTTGGCAAATTCACAGTAGTGACTCCATTATCTAAACAAGGTAATGCTTACGAAGGCACATTAAAATATAAAAGTATATCTAATAATAATTCTTATAATGAGGTTCTACATATTAGTTTATCTGAAGATAAGTACACTGGTCCAAATGCACGCTTTATCGCTATAGATGAAGCTAATGATGCTGCGATATTCCCTAAAGTTAAGTCTTTGTTAACGGCTAAAAAATAAATAATTATTGAAAATATATATCAATTATTCTTGACAATTTTTCTCATCAAGAGTACTATGTGAATATAGGAATTATTCTCATTAGGGGAAATTCTAACGATATGCAACAGGCAGGTACTATTATGATGAATTCAATTGACCATATCATTGGATATCATTGTGCACCGGCAATTCGAGGTATTAAGCTTTCGAATTTGGTTTCTATTCCACGGGACATGAATGAACAAATCCAATTTGTATTGACAGAATATAATAAAGAGTTCAATGAAAAAGGATTGTTCTTCTTTGAATTATGTCGCTGTAAAGTGCGTAGACTGTTATTGGTATTCCGCGAGAAGCAATTACGAGACTATGTACGGCAACCTGCAGTGATGACATTTTTGAAAGCCTACGGTTATCATGATCGCATGAGCATTATGGAGATGCTTGAGCATTTAAGATACCGTATGGAAGCGAGTGTTGATTTTCCACATGAAATCGGCGTATTTCTAGGTTATCCATTAAAAGATGTGAAATGCTTCATTTCTCTTCGTGGCAATGGATATCATATGTGTGGAGAGTGGAAAGTATACCATGATGTGGTAAACGCACAGCGCTCTTTCTTATGTTACAAAGCATGTCGTGATTTTTGTCAAACTCAATTGATGTTGGGAAAAACATTTAGTTCATTGGTCGCAAGAACGGCCTAGGAGGTACAAGATGATTGGTGTAATTTTTTGGTCCGGTACAGGCAATACAGAAAAAATGGCTTATGAAGTAGCTGAAGGTATTAAGGCTGCAGGTCAAGAAGTTGAAGTAAAATCTGTTTCTGAAGTATCCGTAGATGACGCAGCAGCTTACGAAAAACTAGCTCTTGGCTGCGCTGACATGGGTGCAGAACAATTAGAAGAAGGCGAATTTGAACCATTCTATACAGAATTAGAAGCTAAATTGGGTGGTAAAAAAGTAGCAATCTTTGGCTCCTATGGTTGGGGTGGTACTTGGTTAGAAGACTGGGGCACTCGTATTAAAGATGCTGGTGGCGAATTAGTAGCTGATGGCGTAGCACTTTTAGGTGAACCTGATGATGATGGTAAAGCTCAATGCCAAGAATTAGGTAAAACTTTAGCGAACGCATAGTTTACTCTTAACCATTAACATAAATCCTAACAGATAACAGTATATAAAGGCTGTAATAACGATATGTCGTTATTACAGCCTTTTTTGTATGCAATAAGAAGATTATAGACAATTACTATGTATATAGACGTAACTTTTTGGTAGTTATGAATGTAGGAGTATTTATAAAAAATATATATGCATAATGACATAGCAGATTGAATTAATACATATAAAAATATAGATATACATTGATTTTTATAGAGTTTGAATAGATTTAATTATATAGATGTGATAGCACAAAGGTCATCAAAATTTTTTATAACAATAAAATAATGTGATAAAAATCATAGTGTTTATATGTGTTTATATCAGTACACGTATATGGTTGAATAATTATTGATAACTTTAATGCATGATAGCATTGCATTTTTGTATACATAGACCTATAATTTAAGTAAGGAACCTAACAAAAAATTAGGTTAATACAAAATTAGTTAGAATTATTATCATAATGCTAATTATGTAAACGGACTGAAGTTATTTAGACCATAAAGACTAACCGATACCGATGAGAGGGAGGTTATCTCAATGAGTACATTGGAACGGCTAAAAGTTATAGCCCATGGATTGGCCATACAATTCGGACCATCTTGTGAAGTGCTGATACATGACTTACAAGGTGATCTTGATACATCGCTTGTATATATAGAAAATGGTACGATAACGAATCGCCATGTTGGGGATGGTCCATCACATGTAGTTTTAGATGTACTCAACTATGATGATGGTAGTGAAGGTAGATTTGGGTATCTAACAAAAACTAAGGATGGACGGATATTAAAATCCTCTACCATGTATATCCGTGATGATAATGGCAATGTTGCATACCTATTAGGAATTAATCAGGATATCACAGAGTTTGTTATGATGCATCGATCACTTGAAAGTCTTATAGGAATAGGCCAAGCTGAGACTGGCACTGTTGAAAAAATTACTACAAGTGTATCGGAGTTATTAGATGATTTACTACTAGAAGCAGAACGGTTAGTTGGTAAACCTGGACCACTCATGAATAAAGTAGAACGGTTAAAAGCTATTAGCTACTTAAATGAAAAAGGGGCTTTTCTTATCTCTAAATCTTCAGAAAAGATTGCAGAGTATTTCAATATTTCTAAGTTTACTCTTTATAGTGATTTAAATACTGTAAAGGAAGAATCCTAGGAGGCAAATATGGACCGAATTCAGTGGAAACGTAATACGATGGCACCATCTAGTGACAAGTTCTTGTCCGTTATGGATGTTAGAGAAATTAAGAAAGCAAAAGCGTTTCATGAAAGTTTTCCACAATATAGTGTAACTCCACTAGTATCGCTAGAAAAATTAGCAGATTATATCGGTGTTAATTCTCTCTTTGTAAAAGATGAATCTTACCGCTTTGGCCTAAATGCCTTTAAAGTATTAGGCGGCTCTTATGCAATGGCAAAATATGTAGCTCAACAAACGGGTAAAAATGTTGAAGATGTACCATATGATGTGTTAACTTCTCCACAATTAAAAGATGAATTCGGACAAGCTACATTCTTTACAGCTACTGATGGTAACCACGGTCGAGGCGTAGCTTGGGCTGCTAATAAATTAGGTCAAAAAGCTGTAGTATTCATGCCTAAAGGCTCTACAGAATATCGTAGAAAACAAATTGAAAATGAAGGTGCTACCGTAACAATCGAAGAATTTAACTACGATGAATGTGTACGGTTAGCAACTAAAAAATCTAAAGAAGTTCCAAATGGTGTTGTAGTTCAAGATACAGCATGGGAAGGTTATGAAGAAATTCCAAACTGGATCATGCAAGGTTATGGCACAATGGCTATGGAAACGGCAGATCAGTTAGAAGCTGAAAGTTGTAAAGTTCCAACTCATGTATTTGTACAAGCTGGTGTAGGTTCCCTGGCAGGTGCTGTAGTAGGTTATTTCACTAACTTATACAGCAATGCAGCTAAGAAACCTAAATTAGTGGTTGTAGAAGCTGAAGCAGCGGCTTGCTTATATAAAGGGGCTGTAGCTGATGATGGTAATCCTCGTATCGTTGAGGGTGATTTAGAAACCATCATGGCTGGGCTTGCATGTGGCGAACCAAATACAGTTTCTTGGGACATCTTAAGAAACCATGCGGATGTATTCGTATCTGCTCCTGATTGGGTAGCAAGACTTGGGATGCGCGTTGGTGGTGCACCAATTAAAGGTGATACACCAATTACGACTGGTGAATCTGGTGCAGTTCCACTAGGTCTTGTAACGGCAATTATGACAATGCCAGAATATGAAGACTTACGCAAGGAATTAGAATTAGATGCGTCTTCAAAGGTGCTCTGCTTCTCCACTGAAGGTGATACAGACCCTGAAAGATATAAAAACATTATGTGGTACGGTGAAGATCGTTAGGAGGCATTAATTATGGATTTACAAGCAATTAAACAAGCAG
>DXZL01000047.1 GCA_019419725.1 Veillonella sp.
CATAGAAAAACTGCACCTCCAAAAATTGTGTCCAATTTTTGGGGTGCAGTTCAATTAAGAGATACGTTTTTTATTTATACCATAACATATGATGTTATTTAATAATCAATGCCTAGTAATTCATGAGCAGCATCAATTCAATTAATGTACAACCAATATAGGCGATAATAAACTTAACCTTCTGCTTGCGCATTCTATCATCATCAGCAATTTTGAGTCGATTTGCAAGGAACCGTTTATCCCGAATTTGCAATAACAAATGCTTAATGCGCTCTTGGCTTTCATTAGCAGTACATTCGTCACAATCAGATGTGAGTGTAGCTTGCTGCATGAAAATACGACGGTGTAATTTGCGCATTTGAATCTTAATATTATTATGTACAAATGCACTTTGCCACTGTTTCCGAGAATCAAAGTACATATACAGATATCTAGGAATATTCATAACCAAGAAGGAAATGATAAAAATCCCTAAAGAAATCAAGAAATATGTAGAGAATGAGAACTCTAACGTTTCTGTAGGCAAGTAGTGATGCAAGATAATAAAGGTAATCCACACGCCGATTGGCAATAAGAGAACTGCCGCAATATCGATGGAACGAAGCCAGCTAGTACGGGTTGGTACATCTGGTACAGTAAATGTGTCTACTGGATCGTGAAACGCATAGTAATCTAACTGTAAAACGGATTGACTAGTACGAGGGTTCCCCAATAGAACAGGACCATTACTACCGATATGTCGTTCAGGCAAAGGTATGAATTTTTTTACTTGTGTATTCGGTAATAGATCGAACTGGATAATCCCCTTTTTCTCAAAACGCATAGTAGATCCCTTCTCACCTAGTGCAATAGGATTAAAGAATATACCAAAGAGACTGAGGCACCAGTTACCTAATAAGTGTAGGATAGAGTTTAAAATAAACCCACCTGTATCTATATTATTTGTGTCGAGACGGATTGCAAAGGATGATGAGTAATCATCAAACCATAAATCCTCTAAGGTGAATTCCACATTGATCACATTCCCCCATTTCGTAATAATGGATAGGAATATTTGATTGTTTGGCTCAAATTCAAAGGTTACCGCGTAAAAGAGCCAATGATTGCGAAGAGCAGCCCGTAACATACGATTGACTGTGTCTTCTTCTATATATAGTAAACGGTGGTCGAACAAGTCTTGTTCTAATGGAGCCTTTTCTATAGTAGGCACCTTATCCACCGCTGTATCACGATCAGATAATGCTTCATCCACCAACGCTCGTATTTTGGTGAAGATCTTAGTCATAACCCCTCCAAGGGTAACAAAAAAATAGCTTTTGACATACAAATTATACCATATATTGCATGATTTATCGATAAAAGACTACTACATATACTATTAAATATAGGCATACATAAAGCCCCTTTTACATAGCAAAAGGGGCTTTATTACTGTAGTTTAATATTCAACCTATTATAAGTTAATAGTTATAATAGATAATTTAATTGATATTTATTTTTATTGAATACTTGCCATAGATAGGTAGCAATATTCATAGAAATGACCACGAAGTGCAATCAATTCTTCATATGTTCCATCTTCTATAATTTGACCTTTATCCATAAATACGATACGGTCCATTTGCTCTAATCCTTCTAACTGATGTGTAATGTATAAGCATGTTTTATCCTTTACATATTCCATCAAATCACAATGTAAAGCCTTTCTCGTTACTTGATCTAAACCTTCTAATGGTTCATCCAATAAAACGATTTGTGGATTTCGCAAAAATAATCGAGCTAATGCAACCCTTTGACGTTCACCACCACTTAAGCCATGACCACCACTACCAACAATCGTATTAAAACCAGCTGGCAATCTATCCACTACAGAGCGCAAGGAAGCACGCTCGATAGCACGCTCTAAATCAGCTGCTGAAGCATCCGGCCTTGCTAGTCGAATATTATCCTCAAAGGACGCATGGAAGATATACGTATCTTGTGTAATAGTTCCTAACGCATTACGCCATGTATCTATAGAAATATCCTTTAATTCTACGTCACCTACATGGATGGAACCACCATAATCATATAAACGCTCAAGCATATTAAATAATGTAGTCTTACCAGAGCCACTAGCACCAACGATAGCAACTGATTGCCCTTGCTTAATGCCTAATCTAAGATGTTCATAAATACAACGATCTTTATTATAACCAAAAAATACATCCGTAAAGGTAATATCTCGATTAGCATTGAATGGTTTTGGTGCCTTTGGGTCTACCACAGGCATTGGCTCATTGGCGAGTGCCATAAGACGACTCGTAGCCACCTTACTTTCAGCACCATGATGAACAGCCGCAATCATAGGTTGTAACGCTTCAAACCAAGCTTGTGTACCAATGGCAGCAACCGCTACCATAACACTAGCCCAAGCGCCTGTCAAAGCATTGGCAGCCAATATAGCTACAATGACAACAGTAATTTGCACACCACCTAGGAACAGCGTATTCCCTAAGTTCATGCCACGCTCAATAATACCCTTATTAGCATCCACAGTATGCATCATATGTTGAATACGATGATAGACTAAATCTTCATTACCATAGCTAATGACATCCTCCAAACTATCCATAGTATCACTTAATAGTGATTTATACTCCCCTTGTTGCGGTCCAATCGCAGTCAATGATTGTTTATTATGAGCATATACAACTATAGGCAATACAAAACCTAATATTAAAGCCGACAAAACTATAGGTGTAACCAAAGTGCTATCAATGGTAGAAACACCATAGGCTACTAAAACAGTTAAAGCAATGGCTGCTACAGGAGGAATTAATGTGCGCAAGTAGAAGAATTGTAATACCTCTATATCACCCATAATACGGCCTAACATATCCCCAGCACCAAAGTGTTTAAGAATAGCTGGTGCTAATGGTTCCAAATGAGCATAGAACCATACACGCAAACCATATAATCCTTGGAATGCCATCCGATGAGATGTATAGCGCTCAAAATAACGACATACGGCACGGCTAACGCCGAAGAATCGAACCCCTACAATGGCAAGGCTCAAATAGGTAAGGCCTGGTTGCAATGCAGCTGAGGCCAATAACCATGCAGACACAGTTAAAAGTCCTACATTCATAAATACTGTTAAGAATGTAAAAATCAAAGCTAATACTAAAGACCACTTTGCAGGACTTAATACAGAAAAGAGTAATCTCCATCCTTCTAAGCCCATATTAGACGTTGACACTTCAGATGTATGTGTATTGTTTCCTACTACATGAGCACCTTTTTTATCAACAGGAATTGAATGATCTAGCTCATCTCTATCTTGAATATCAAATGATTTCCCTGTTTGCAACTGCTCTTCAATAGTTGAAGAAAATTCGCCTAAACCAGAGGTGACAAGGTCTTTAAAATATCCCTCTACCGCTATAAGCTCTTCATAAGAGCCTTGTTGAATAATGCGCCCCTGTTTTAAAACGTATAACGTAGAAGCCCAGTGCATCGTTTGTAGGCGATGGCCAATAATAATAACAATTTTATTCTCCATCAAACGTTGGATAGCACTACTTATGATAGATTCTGTTTTTACATCAAGATGTGCCGTTACCTCATCGAGAATTAACACTTGCCCTTTTCGTAAGAACGCACGTGCTAACGCCACCCGTTGACGTTCGCCACCACTAAGACCTAAGCCACCTTCACCAATAATCGTATCAAGACCATCTTGTTGTCTATTAATCACATCCAGTAGCTGTACTTCTTTACATGCCTCTATGATTTCTTCATCACTTACATTCATTCCAAAGGATAATACATCGCGTAAGGTTCCTTTCATGATATGAGGATGCTGGGATACATAGGTGATTTGTTGGCGCCACCACTCAACATCGATGTCACAAACATCAAGACCATCAATGACAACAGCACCTTTAGGAGCAGTTAAAAAGCCTCCAATAATATGAGCGATTGTAGATTTCCCGGCTCCACTTTCACCAACAAGCATAATCGGAGAATTGCGTTTAGCCTCTAATGAAATATGTTGTACCCCATTTTCACTATCTTCATAGGTAAAGGTTAAATCCTTAATTTCAATAGCTTGTATAGGCCCTTGAAGTTTAGATTGCCCACCTACAGGTAACGATGGCTGGCGATTCATAAACTCTTCGTATTTTAAAATGGAGGTCTTCCCTGCCATTCCCGTATGGAATGCAGCCCCCAGTTGTCTAAATGGCGTATAGAATTCTGGTGCTAATAGCAAAATAAAGAAGGCTGAAAAGAATGGTATCTCCCCATCTAATAGTGTTAAACCAAGGTATACCGCAATCAATGCCGTACTAATAGTACTTACAAGTTCAAGAACCAATGCAGATAAGAACGCCACGCGCAACACACGCAAAGTAGAGTCTTTAAACTCTTCAGATAAACGACCAATGACCTTTATTTGATCCTTCGCATGGCCAAAGAGTTTTAATGTGGTGATACCTTGCAATACATCGAGGAAATGCCCAGACAAGAAACTCATACGTTCCCACTGTTCTTTATTGAGGCGATCTGCTTGCTTGCCGATTAAGATCATAAAGAATGGAATCAATGGTACTGTAACAATTAGAATGATGCCAATAATAGGCAAAGTATCTACAATAGCAATGCCCATGATAAGAGGAATCATAATAGCATATAAAATTTGCGGAATATATCGAGCTACGTAAGCATCTACTTGCTCTAACCCATCTGTAAGCATATGGATTACATCGCCGTGACGCTCCTTATGTTGAACACCTAGCTTGAACATATGTGCTAAAGCTCGTTTTCTAAAGGTTGCTTTTACTGCACTCCCCAATCGGTTGGCTACAGATTCTTGCACATAATGTGCTAGTAATCTCACAATAATAGCAATCCCTAAATAGATAATGGTATACCTTTCATCGTGCAAGGTATTTTCAGAAAAAATAAAATTATTAATTAAGGTTCCAAAGAACCAAGCTTGCCCAACAATAGATAGACTTTCAACTAAACAAGTTAAACCTAGTAATAAAAGCTGTCCTTTATGTTCTAGCAACGCTTTAAAGGCGGTACGCTGTATCATAGTATCCCCTATGGTAAATATAGTTAATATAAAAATCATCTGAATTTAGAATCCAATATATACGATCAAATGAATCTAAATTTATCAATATTATATCCATCTTACCACAAAAAAGAGGCGTGCCGCTACGACACGCCTCACATTGAGACCTAAATTTTATAACTCACTAGAGTTATAAAGCTATTCTATTAATAGTGTAAGTCTTTTTCAGATACACGATGACGGAATGTCCAGTATACCCAGATTTGGTAAGCCAATACAATTGGCACAAATACGAAGGCTACACAAGTCATCAATGTCAATGTGTAAGTAGAGTTACCTGCATTTGCAATAGTTAAGCTCCAATCAGGATTCAAAGAAGAAACCATGATGCGAGGGAACAAACCAGCAAAGTAAGCAGCTGTTACAGAAATAACAGTTAAGGAGCTAAATACAAAGCCCCATTTTGTATTACGAGTACGTGCAGCACCCCAAGAAATGAGGAAGAACACGATTGCTAATGCGAAGCACACGATTGCTAATACAGAGTTGAACAAATCTGTACATACATATGTAGCAGCAACCAGTACTAAAGCACCGATTGCAGTAGGAACACCAACTACCAAAGAAGCTGCGCGAGCGCGTTCGGAAACAGCACCAGCTGTTTTGATAGAAGTGAATAAGCCACCATGGTATGTGAATACCAAGATAAACGCAATACCGCAAAGTACTGTGTATGGGCTTAATAAATCAAAGAATGTGCCTACATAGGTCATGCTTGCATCGATTGGAGTACCTTGAATCAAGTTACCAACTGTAACGCCCCACAATAATGCAGGAATCAAGGAACCAAAGAAGATGCAGTAGTCAAAAGTTTTACGCCATAACAAGTTAGGGCTCTTGGAGCGGAATTCAAAAGATACACCGCGGATAATAAGAGCCGCAAGCATTAAGAATAACGCTAAATAGAAACCACTAAACAATGTAGCATATACATGAGGGAAGGATGCAAATAATGCACCACCTGCAGTAATCATCCATACCTCGTTACCATCCCAAACAGGGCCCAAGGCATTGATCATTTGACGACGTTCAACGTCAGTTTTACCGATGAATGGTAATAAAATACCAGTACCATAGTCAAAACCTTCTAATAAGAAGAAGCCAGCGAATAGTACAGTAATTAAAATAAACCATACCACTTCAAGGTTATTAAAAATTAATTCCATAATCTCGCCTCCTCTTTTTCAACTACATCGTGAGATGGGTTACCATCTGGACCTTTTTTGATGTGTTCTACAGCAAGGTAGAGAGCTGCAATAGCTGCTACGATGTACACAACTGTAAAGCCGATGATAGTAGTCATAATTTCTGGAGCTGTAACGGCTTTAGATGCACCGTCTGCAGTTAATTGCAAGCCATATACAAGCCATGGTTGACGACCTGCCTCTGCTACAAACCAACCTGTGGAATGAGCAATGAATGGCAATGGCAATGTCCAGAACATAATTTTCAAGAATGTGCGATTACCAACCAATTTATCTTTTGCATTAAGGATAAGACCTACGAATGCAACGAGTAACATAATGGAACCAGCTGCAACCATGATACGGAATGTCCAGAAGATTGCTGGAACATCTGGAATATAGTTACCAGGACCATATTGAGCCTCGGATTTAGCTTGAAGATCTTTGATACCTTCTACTTTACCAGAAGTAAAGGAGTTTTGAGTCAAGAAGGACAAACCACCAGGGATTTCAAGTGCGCCCGTATTTTTTTGTGCTTTAGTATCAATGTTAGCTACCAAAGAGAATGGAGCTGGATCTTGTGTTTCCCACAATGCTTCCATCGCAGCCATTTTCATAGGTTGTACTTTTGTAATGTATTGACCTTGATGATGACCTGCCAAAGCGCCTAAAGTACCGAATACAAGAGCAATAACCATGCCCCATTTAGCGGAACGACGGTAGAAGTCTGTCGCATTGTTGCGCAATAAGTGCCATGCACTGATAGCCATGATAATTACGCCTGCTGTTAATAAACCATTCAACACGATATGGAAGAATTGGCCTGGAACATAGCCGTTTTGAACAATTGTTAAGAAATTGTCCATTTCTGCACGGCCATTGCGAATTACATAACCTACAGGATGTTGCATGAAGGAGTTCGCTACGAGAATCCAGAATGCAGATAGGTTTGTACCTAATGCTACCAACGTAGCTACAAGGGCATGAACAGTTTTATTTAAACGATCCCAGCCAAAGATCCATACACCCATGAATGTAGATTCCAAGAAAAATGCCATTAATGCTTCAAGGGCCAATGGAGCGCCGAAAATGTCACCCATAAAACGAGAATATTCTGCCCAGTTCATACCGAAATGGAATTCCTGAACAATACCAGTTACCACACCCATAGCAAAGTTAATTAGGAACAATTTGCCCCAGAATTTTGCCATTTTTTTGTATACTTCTTTACCAGTAGACACATATGTCCACTCTAAGATAGCTACAGTCACTGTCATGCCTAGTGTGAACGGCACAAACAACCAGTGATAGATAGATGTTAGCGCAAATTGTAATCGAGCTAAATCTACAGCTTCAAACATGTGTTTTCCTCCTTAGAATAAAATACCTACATCACTTGATGAGCTTTTACTAAAAACCTTGTATCATTGCGCTTGTGAATATGGCAACGCTTCAGCCTCAATCAACTGCTCACGTTGAGCAAGAGTTTTAAAGTTAACCTGCTCCAACTGAGTAATTAATTGGTCCTGAATCGTCCCCATAGCCTCATTGATAGCACAATGCCCCATACAAGACTTAGAGCAAGAACCTACATCATATAAACACCGTTGTAAATACGCATCCCCTTCTACCGCTCTAATTACATCGAGCAATGAAATCTCTTGAGGGTCTCGATTGAGGGCAAACCCACCATCTACACCGCGAAAGGATTTCATAATCCCAGCTGCAATGAGACTACGCATAATCTTGAGCAAGAATCGTTCTGGAATCAATTCCTGCTCAGCCAATACAGAGCCAGTTATCTTCGTTCCCGAAGGTAATAGCGCCATATGCAAGACCATGCGAAATGCATAATCCGTGGCCTGATTTAACTTCATAAGGTCTCCTTTCTCGTGCACTCGGACAAACGTATTACTAAATCTAGTATAATCGAAATAAAACAATACTGCAATGGTATTGTTTTATATATTGAGAATTAGCATATATAGATTTTATGCCCATTAATATGGTATTATCTGAATATTTTTATGTCCCTTAAATAGCATTATGAATTCTATTATCAAAAAAAGACTGCCCACGAATGAGCAGTCTAAATATATTATTTTGTAATTTCTCGAACGAGATGGGCCATTTCAGGAATGATAAGTTTACTCATAGCTAATGTAACGGCACCTACAGAGCCTGGCACAGAGAACATCAAGGTGTTATTGTTGACCCCCGCTTCAGCACGAGACGCCATCGCCTTAGTACCAATATCCTCTGTATAGGATAAATATCTAAAGATTTCACCAAATCCAGGAATATGTTTCTCATAGAGACTATTTGCCGCTTCAATTGTTACATCGCGCTTAGCAATTCCCGTACCACCTGTAGAGATAATAACATCAATAGATTCATCATTACACCATGGAATCATTGCATTTCTGATTTCATTATAATCATCAATAACAATTTTACGATCTGCCACAATATGGTCTGCTTGTTCTAAAAATTCTTGTACTTTATTACCGCCTTTATCAGTTTCAAAGGTGCGAGTATCAGAAACTGTTAAAATAGCAACGCGTAAAGGTCTTGCTACAACTTCGTAAGACATAGTTCCTCCTAGAATAACGGAATAATAGATGCTAATCTCGTCCATCCATTATCGCGTAAAAAATCACGTAATGCCCATGTGTAGTGAATAAATGGTGCACAATGTAGGCGCATCCAGAACGATAGATATGGTGTATCTCCTTGGAATATAGCCAATCGATTTAAGGCATATAGATTATCTCCTGGCTGTACTGTACCTGGTTGTACCGTGAAAGCCATTTTATAACCAGACTGTTTAGTTACATATTGAACGAGCATATCGTTAAACCCACCAGGATATGCTAAATATTCAATAGGCTCACCTAAAATACCCTCCAATGAAGTCTTCCCTCCAAGCAGAGCATCTGGCAACTCAGTAGGGTCAATTTTGGTTAAGATCTTATGATGATTAGTATGACCTTGAATATCGAAGCCATCTGCTTCCATTTTATGCATTTGTTCTGTAGAAACAAAACCAGGCGTATTAGCAGCATCACTAATCATAAACAAGGTAGCCTTCATATTGTATTCCTTTAAAATAGGCAATGCATTATTGTAGTTATCAACATAGCCATCATCAAAGGTAATAACAATTGGCTTATTCGGTAATTCAGTACCATTTTCTAAATAATCATATAATTGGTCTAATGTAATTGTGTTATATCCCTGATTATGCAGATATTCCATTTGTTCTCTAAACTGATCAACATGAAGAGTCAAAGCTGAATGCTTTTCATCATTTACTTGATGGTAATTAAGAACTGGTACACCATAGATCTTATAATCAGTAGACAGTCCCCACATAACACCAAAAGAGATAGCTAAAATTGCAATACATATTACAAAAAAACATAATAATTTTTTAATACAGCTCTTGCCATATTTATACATAAAAACTAATCACTCCAATCCACTTAAGCATATAATGAGAATATCACACATACCTAGTATTATCAAGAAAATCCCTCACAAGATATTCATATTAATTTATGAATGAAAATATTTATTAGTAATATGCAAAAATGGACATAAAAAAGCCCTATAAACTTGGAGATCGAGAATATAGGGTTCGTTATTTACATATATTTAAAGTTATACAGCAGCTTTACGGTACGATACCATTGGTGCTGCGCACCGCGGTATCGATTAGAGGTAGTTTATTTACATAAATTTAGAGTTACTCAACTGGTTTACGGTTCGGTAACATTGGCACGTTGTGCCGCGTTACCGTATGGATAGAGTTTGTCTTCTACCACTAACCACAGGATGCTTAATCAGCGAGTTCTTATGTACGGTTCTTCCCTCCAGGATACTGGGTGTTCGTCGCTGTGGATGGACCTATGTAGCTACGCTACATGTCCATCTTACGCTCCGAACTAAGCGATGCAGTGAATCTGTCGTCGCTTCGCTTCTCCATCTTCTACTGCCCTGCTCACCAGGTACCCTGGGAGGATAGGAAGCCATACACAAAAAAAGACACACCCTCAGGTGTGCCTTTACGTCAATCAGCGGCTTCCTATCCTCCCAGGCCGTCTCCAGCCAAGTACTTTCGGCG
>DXZL01000048.1 GCA_019419725.1 Veillonella sp.
TGCTTTTACAAGAGGAGCCATCTTGATAGCTTCAGGTCTTGTACCAAAGATTGTCATAACTTTTAACATAGTTGCCTCCAACATAGTAGGATAGAAAAAATGGGGCGCCAAGCGCCCCACATATGGTTATTTCTTATGGGAATCGTCAGATTCCTCTAAAGCTTTTGCCAATTCTTCACGATCAAAGGAAATAGTTTCATCTGAATCGCTGCGTTCAATTGTAGGACGTGGTAATGGATGTCCCGCCGCATCACTATGGGTAATAACACCAAGGCGACGAGCCACAAAAATACTGCCTAAGAAGATAACGAGTACCAATGCAATACCAATCCAAGCATTGACCTCTGCTACGATGACGGACACGCCACCAAACAGAGCTGTTACGGCATACATCATTAGCACCGCTTGTTTTTGAGATAAACCTTGAGCTAACAAACGATGATGCACATGGCCTTTATCGGGCTTAAAAATTGGACGACCGCTAATTTTACGGCGTACGATAGCAAATAATGTATCCAGAATTGGTAAGCCAAGTACGATTGCAGGAACTACTAATGCAATAGTAGCTGCTGTTTTAACAGCACCCATTACAGAAATAGCTGCTAAAGTATAACCGAGGAGCATGGAACCCGTATCACCCATGAAAATTTTCGCTGGGTTAAAGTTATACCGCAAGAACCCTACTGTTGCACCTGCCAGTGCAAGAGATATACATGCTAAGTCAGTTTGGCCAAGTTGTAATGTCATAGCGCAAACAGCAATACAAGCAATGAAGGAAATCCCTGCTGCCAAGCCATCAAGGCCATCGATAAGATTTACGATATTCGTAAATCCTACGATCCAGAAAATAGTCAATGGAGCAGCCCAATATTTAAGGTACACTACACCACCCCAAGGAAGGTTGATAAAGTCCACCCGAATATCATAAGCCACCAAAATTGCAGCTGCTATGATTTGGCCCATTAACTTAGTCTTTGGCTCAATCTGTTTAATATCATCCCAAATGCCCACGAGCACAAGAATAACTGTACCAAGTACAAAGCCAAAAAGTTTATGGTCATGTGGGATAGAGCCATTAAAAAGGACCGATCCTATATAACCAAGAAAGATTGCTAACCCACCAAGTCGTGGAATAGCACCATGATGCACCTTTCGGGCATCAGGTTTATCTATTGCCCCTACGGCAACGGCAAAGCGTTTTACCAAAGGGGTTAGTGCAAAGGTTATGATGAGCGCCAGAGCAAAGGCCCACACATAATCGAGCACATAATCACTCATAAGACACCTCCAACAACTGGGTTATAAACACAATTAATTAGTTAAGCTACGAATAGGTGCTGGAATACGACCACCACGGGCGATGAACTCAGCTGCACTATATGGACTCACTTCAATAATTGGAGCGTAACCTAAAAGGCCACCAAATTCAACAACCTCACCTACGGTTTTGCCAGGTACAGGAATTACACGAACCGCAGTTGTCTTATTATTAATCATACCAATAGCAGATTCATCAGCAATAATTGCAGAAATTGTATCCGCTGTTGTGTCTCCAGGAATAGCAATCATGTCAAGGCCAACAGAACATACGCATGTCATAGCCTCTAATTTATCGAGGGATAAACTGCCACAAGATACGGCATCAATCATACCAGCATCTTCAGATACTGGAATAAATGCACCACTGAGACCACCTACATGAGAGGATGCCATAAGGCCACCTTTTTTCACCGCATCATTAAGTAATGCAAGTGCCGCAGTCGTACCATGACAACCACAAGATGACAAGCCCATTTCTTCAAGAACGTGAGCAACAGAATCGCCTACCGCTGGTGTTGGCGCCAAGGACAAATCGATAATGCCGAATGGTTTACCAAGACGACGAGATGCCTCTTGTGCTACTAATTGGCCTACACGAGTAATTTTGAAAGCAGTACGTTTAATCGTTTCTGCTACAACGTCAAAGGACTGACCACGCACAGACTCAAGTGCGTGTTTTACAACGCCTGGTCCAGATACGCCTACAGAAATAGCACTATCACCTTCAGTAACGCCAAAGAAAGCACCTGCCATGAATGGATTATCCTCTACAGGATTACAGAAAATAACGAGCTTGGCACAGCCAAGAGCATCATTATCCTTTGTAAGTTCTGCCGTTTTCTTAACGATAATCCCCATGTCGCGAACTGCATCCATGTTGATACCTGTTTTAGTAGAACCAACACCGACAGAGCTACATACGATATCTGTAGTTGCCAATGCTTCTGGGATAGAATCAATCAAGATGCGATCAGCTCGTGTAGCACCTTTTGTTACAAGAGCGGAGTAACCACCGATAAAGTTAACACCTACTGTTTTAGCAGCACGGTCCATCGCTTCTGCAATTGGTACATAGGATGTTAAATCACTACCACCTGCAACAAGAGAGATAGGAGTTACAGAGATGCGTTTATTAATGATAGGAATACCAAACTCGCGCTCAATATCCTCACCAGTGGACACAAGATGTTCGGCTTCTTTTGTAATGCGATCATAAATGCGATCACATAGTTCTTTACCTGAACTAGATGCACATTCTAGCAAGCTAATGCCCATCGTAATAGTACGAACATCAAGCTTGTTGTCATGAATCATCTGATTCGTTTCTAAAATATTGTCGATAGATAACATAGTGCCTCCTATCCTACACGGTGCATGCTTAAGAAAATATCAGCATGTTGTGCACGGATTTCAACACCAAGTTCTTTACCAAGTGTAGTTAAAGCCTCTTGAATGGAGGTCAAATCTTTTATATTTTCAGACTTTGTTTCACACATCATAATCATATTGAAAACGCCGTCAAGAATGGTTTGATTAATAGACATAATATTTACACCGTGATTAGCAAGTACTGTACTAACCCCAGCAATGATACCAACGCGGTCAACGCCGACAACGGTAACAACTAATTTCATAACATCACCTTTTCTGAGCACTACAAACTATTTAACCCATATGGGGCATTCAATAAACTATATTAATATATTATATCACATTTATTACTTTTCTACGGTGAAATCTTCATGAGTTTTCACGTAAAAACGGTATTTTATACTTCGTCGGATAATGCAGCCGTTACAATAGCCTCTCCTGCTGTCAATAACGCAACTAAACCTTTATCCCCTTTATAGCTTTCACCATAGATTTTATACAAATCCTCTGTGCCAGACGGACGCGCCACAAACCAACCTGTTTCAGTTTCTACACGAACACCATCGATTGGCATATCCTTATACAAGGAAGTAGTACGTATATTAGTAATAGGATCTCCGTCTACCTCAGTAGCGGTAATGGAGCTTGCATTCAACTGCTTCAACTTAGCCTTTGCCGCCTTTGTGCACGCCGCATCAATACGACCAAATCGAGGATCTCCACAGCCTTCAACAATATTGTTGTAAAGTCTATCAACAGTGGCTCCCATTACGGCATATATTTCCATCGCCAATAAAGCCATTACCATGCCGTCTTTATCAGTAGTCCATACGGTGCCATCCTTTTTGAGGAACGATGCACCAGCAGATTCTTCCCCACCGATACCAATCTCACCATCAAATAATAAGGAACTAAAATATTTAAAGCCTACCGGAACCTCATAAACCGGAATTTCTTTAACAGCAGCCCATTTATCAATCATAGTAGTACAAACAACGGTTTTCCCTACCCCTTTATCAGTCCAACCACGGGTCGTAAACAAATAATCTGCAGCAACCGTAAGGAACGCATTTGGAGAAGCAAGACCCTCTGCAGTAACGATACCATAGCGATCATAATCAGGATCATTGCCAACGGCGAGATCATAATTGCCAATTTGTTTAATTACATCCGCCATCGCATATTCAGAGGAACAATCCATACGCACCTTACCATCATGGTCATAAGTCATAAAGCTAAAGGTTGGATCGTACTCATCATTGATGATATCCATATTGAGATTATATCGTTCTTTAATAGCTCGCCAATAACCGAGACCACTACCACCTAATGCATTGACAAGGACCTTAGGCTTAGCACTTTGAAGAGCCTCCATATTGATGATAGAAGATAACTCTTCAACATATAAACCCTTGTAGTCATACGGAACCTGTTGATCTGGTTCAATATTATCAATACTAATACGTTTGAACCCTTCTAATTCACAATAAGCACGAACGTACTCATTGGCGCGGGTTTCAATCCATTTCGTTATCAACGTATCCGCAGGGCCACCATTGGTAGCATTATACTTAATACCCCCATTATCTGGCGGGTTATGAGATGGTGTAATAACGATACCATCCGCCTTATCAAAATGACTTTCATTATACCGAATGATAGCACGAGACACTGACGGTGTAGGCACAAAGTCCATATCCGCATCAACCATTGCAACCACGCCATTACCGGCAAGGACCTCAAGCACTGTTACTAATGCAGGCTGAGATAAAGCATGTGTATCTTGGCCCACAAAAATTGGACCTGTCGCACCAAATTGTCCACGACCATCACAGATAGCCTGCGTAATAGCTGCTACATGTAAATCTGTAAAGGTACCATTCAAAGAGGTACCGCGATGACCAGATGTACCAAAGGATACGAGTTGTGTCGGATCCGTTACATCCGGTGCATTATCAAAATATGCATCCACCAATGTTTGCACATCAATAATATCTTGTTCTTGTACAGGCAAACCTGCTAATTTATGAGCCATAGGAACCTCCTAATCTCAATTGTATATATCATTCATAAAACATTATATTTACACATGATTAAGATGAGATGACAAATACGCACTTATTGATTGTGTACAGTCTCTGTATTATCCTCTTGTGTAGTACTCTTATCTTTCAACTGTTCACATACTTCAGTCGGTATAATAGGCTGCGTAAAGCCTTGACCAATAACCTCTTGTGCATCGGTTATCAATATAAATACATTTGGATCGGCCTCTTGAATAACCTCTTTTAATTTATTTACTTGCAAGAGATTAACGGCTACCATAACGATTTGCTTTGGCGTCCGTGTATAGGCACCCACACCATTAATAATAGTGGCTCCACGGCCAACCTTTTTGATGATGCATTCGCAGATATCATCGGTACGATAGGTAATGATGAAAGCTACCTTTCGTTGGTTAAACCCGATAACCACCTTATTCGTAATGATGGTATACACATAGACACTAATAAGTGTGACTGCTACGGCTTCAAGGCCAACAACACCAATTGCAGCAACAAGGATAGCACAGTTTATGGCACTATTAATGGACCCCATTTGAAGTCCATAATATTTGCGTACAATGAGTGCAATAGGATCAAGTCCACCTGTGTTACCGCCTACACGGTATACAATGCCAAGACCTACACCAGTAGTAATACCAGCCATCATGGAACTCAATAAAGGATCCTTAATAATCATGTCATATTGCAAGAAGTTAAATAAATCAACCATCCAAGACAGCATCAATGTGCCATACAAGGTTTTGATAACAACACGGGTGCCTAGCCACTTCCAAGCAGCCCAGAATATAGGAATATTTAAAATCATATTCCAAGAACCAACAGATAAGCCCGTTAAATAATACAAAATCAAGCCTACCCCACTAATACCAGTACTCACCAATTTGTGTGGCAATACAAAGGCATCAAGGCCGGCACCAAATATGGCACATCCAAGAATGACCATAAGGCTTTCATAGATAACACTTCTATACTTAGCGAACATAGCTTCCTCCAAATTGCCATTTCACTATAAATATTCTATAATGAACTAACTAAAACATACGCTATTTACAATACATTTAGTAATAAAACAATATGCGTATACAAATTCATCATAAACCACTTAATGGTTATTTTCAATCACTTTATAAGAGTATAAAATAAACATATAAATTGCATATATTCTGTATGTTACAAACGAGGCTATCATGAGTAAAAGTTTTGAGCAACTCGGTTGCAGTAAAATCAATATTGGACTTGCCATTACGGGCAAGCGTGAAGACGGATATCACGATATCGACTCTATCTTCCAATCCATTCGCCTTAGCGACTCCATTTATTTTGCGAAGCATCATTCCGTAGTTTTCTCCGGTGGCGCTCCAGAATTACCTGAGTATATGCAAAAATTAGTTACTTACGGTGAAGAAAATCTTGCCCTCAAAGCATTACGGGCAATACAAGCTTATACCGGCTGCAAAGCGGGAGCTGCCATTCACCTATTAAAACGGGTACCTATTCAAGCCGGTCTTGGCGGTGGTAGTGCTGATGCGGCTGCTATGTTAGTAGGGCTCAATCGATTCTGGGACTTACGACTCACCCAAGAGGAACTTTTACAAATCGGTGCTACTCTTGGATCCGATGTGCCATTCCTATTGCAAGGTGGTACAGCACGTGGCACGGGGCGTGGTGAAATATTAACGTACGGAAAATCTCCAGATCCACATTGGTTATTGCTAGTAAAGCCAAAGGTATCTGTATCAACTGCAGCTGCTTATGGTCGCTTCACGAATAAATCCGTAGCAACAAAACAAACCATCGATATAGTTCAACAACACCTAGAAAACAATGACTTAAAATCAGCATTCCTTACTAGTGCTAATACATTTGAAGAACTACTCTTCCCTGACCATGAAGAACTTGTCATTTGTAAAGAATTCTTCACTAGTCGTGGATATCCAACGATTATGACTGGTAGTGGTCCTACAATGGTGGTATTGCTGGATAAACCAATGGAAGCATTACAACTGCAAGAAGAGATCAAAGCAGCAGGCCATGATTGGCTATCGCTCATTACAAAAACATGTACACAGGAGGACTTACCATGACAAAACGGTTACAACCAATACGCTTAGATGCGTATAAACCTCTACGCGAAGTCGTAAGTGAAACATTACGTCAAGCCATTCAAGACGGCGTGTTAAAACCAGGCGAACGCCTTATGGAAATTCCTCTAGCTGAAGAACTCGGTGTGAGCCGTACACCAATTCGCGAAGCCATTCGTAAGCTTGAGCTCGAAGGTTTTGTTGTCATGGTGCCTCGCCGTGGTACATATGTAGCCAATATATCGTTAAAGGATATTACTCAAGTGTTCGAAATTCGATCTGCTCTGGAAGAGCTCGCAGCAGGCCTTGCTGCCGAACGCATAACCGAAGAGGAAATCGAAACACTAGAACGAATGCTCGTAGAGATTGGCGACCATATGGAGAATAAAAATATGGAGTCCGTTGTAACAGCAGACGTGGAATTCCATGAAGTACTATATCGCGCATCTCGTAACGAACGTTTAGCAGATATCGTACACAACTTGCGGGAGCAAACCTATCGATTCCGTAGCTTCTCTATGAATCAACCGGGCCGACTAAGAAAGACATGGGAAGAACACCGTCAATTGGTAGAGGCCATTGCTTCACATAATGCTACTCAAGCTCGTAAGTTGGCAAGAATTCACATGGAACATTCCGAACAAACCTTATTACAAGGCATGGAGGAATCACCGGAATTCACTAAAGCTTAAAGAAATATCTTAGTTGCTATACAATAATAAACTATTAATAAAATCCTTCACTCTTGTGAGGGATTTTGTTTTACATAGTCTATAGAAATTGATACAATATCATTAATAATTATAAGAATTCTTTTTATGAGAAAGGAGCGTTTTTATGGAAGCAATGCTCAATGATGCTATTTCTACCATTAATGGCTATTTATGGAGTTATTTCATCATCTTTATCCTCATCGGCGCAGGTCTCTTCTTTACGATGACAACGAATTTTGTACAAATTCGTATGATCAAAGAAATGATTCGCCTTGTAATCAATGGTGCAGGTAGTTCTACAGAAAAAAATCATGTATCCTCATTCCAAGCGTTCTGTGTTAGTACCGCATCTCGTGTAGGTGTTGGTAACATCGCAGGTATTGCGATTGCTGTTGTACTCGGTGGTCCTGGTGCTATTTTCTGGATGTGGGTTATCGCTCTTATTGGTGCTGCTACAGGTTTCATCGAATCTACATTGGCACAAATCTACAAAGAACCTGTTGCTAAAGGCGGCTTTTACGGCGGCCCAGCATACTACATTCGCTATGGCTTAAACAACAAAGCATTATCTGTTTTATTTGCAATTTTGATCAGTATTACATACGGTTGGATTTACAACTCTGTACAAGCTAATACATTGGCTGCATCTCTTCAAGTATTTAACTTTGATGTATCCTACACCGGTGCCGTTGTAGCAATACTTCTTGGCCTCATTATTTTTGGTGGTATTCATCGCGTTGCAAAAGCATCTGAAATCATCGTTCCTATCATGGCTGTACTATATATTGCTACTGCATTATTCGTAGTCATTATGAACATCACCCAATTCCCACATGTTATTTATACTATTATTAGCTCAGCCTTTGAACCAGTAGCAGCAGGTGGTGGCTTATTAGGTGCCACTGTAATGAATGGTATTAAACGTGGTCTATTCTCCAACGAAGCTGGTGAAGGTTCTGTGCCTAATGCAGCGGCTACTGCGGCTGTTAACCATCCTGTTGAACAAGGTCTTGTACAAGCATTTGGTGTATTCCTTGATACTTTCATCATTTGTACAGCTTCAGCATTCATTGTACTCATGGTTGGCGACTATAGCACAACAGGTTTAACTGGTGTTGCTCTAGTACAACATAATCTAGAACAACAACTTGGTTCTTGGGCTCCAACAGCGGTAGCAATCTTTATCGTAATGTTCTCCTTCAGTTCCTTAATTGGTAACTATTACTACGGCGAAATTAATATTAGCCACTTAACAGAAAAGAAATTCTATCTTCATTTATTCCGTATTGGTGTAATAATCATGACATTCGTAGGCTCTATTGCCTCCCTTGATCTAGTATGGAATTTAGCCGATTTATTCATGGCCTTCTTAGTATTAACTAATATTAGTTCCATCGTACGTATGGGACGTACTGCAGGTCTTGCTCTTGATGACTATATCAAACAACGCAAGGCAGGCATCGAAACACCTGTATTTAACCGTTCTGTTCTTAATCATTCATACGGTATCGTATGGTGGGGTGACGGTCAAACTACAGACTCTTCTGTACCTCCTACTCCAGTGGAAGATACAATGGAAAAATAAAATATATTCTCTTATGAGACCGGTGAAAGTATCTTTCATCGGTCTCTTTTTATTTTTTGTAAAAGTATCCATTTATAGTGTAAAAACTACGATTTACCTCTAACTCCAGGAGTGACTATAATCACAGTAAATATCTATATTCTATACACTTTTCAAGCATTAAAAACTATAGAATATAGTTATAAAATTATAAAGGGTATTATGTATACAACGTCGAATACTACAGTATGTCTAAAATTAGCAAAACTTAATTTACTCTTATATACAGGAGGTTATTATGAGTGGTTATAATCCTTATGAAAACATGCTAAATACGTTAGATGTAGCAGCAGAAAAGCTCGGTTATTCTCGTAGTGAGTACGAAGTATTACGTCATCCTGAACGAGAACTAAAAGTAGCTGTACCTCTTCAACTAGACAATGGTGAAGTTCGCGTATATGAAGGTTACCGTTGCCAACACTCCACATTACGTGGTAGCGCTAAAGGTGGTCTTCGCTTCCATCCTGACTCCGACGAAAACGAAGTTCGTGCATTGGCAGCTTGGATGACTATTAAAAATGCTATCGCTAATATTCCTTATGGCGGTGGTAAAGGCGGTATCAAGGTTGATCCTAAAACATTGAACCCTCGCGAATTAGAACGCTTGACTCGTAACTTTGTACGTCGTATTGCTCCTATCATTGGCGTAAATACTGACGTGCCTGCACCAGACGTAAATACAAACGCCCAAATCATGAGCTGGATTGCTGATGAATACAGCACATTAAAAGGCGAATGGAGCCCTGGTATCGTTACTGGTAAACCTATTGAAGTAGGCGGATCCTTAGGTCGTAATGAAGCAACTGGTCGCGGCTGTCTCATCGCATTACAAAGTTACTTAGCTAAGAAAAACTTAGACATTAAAAACCTTACTGTAGCAGTTCAAGGCTTCGGTAACGTAGGTTCCGTAGGTGCTCGTCTCATTGCGCAAGCAGGCGCTAAAGTTGTTGCTATCGGCGACGTAAGCGTTAACATCTACAATCCTAACGGTATTGATGTGGAAAAAGCATACGAATATGCTAACTCCCATGGTCGTTCCCTTGAAGGTTACAGCGAGCCAGGTATGACTACAATTGGTGCGCAAGAATTATTGGCTCAACCAGTTGATGTATTGTACATGGCAGCTCTTGAAAACCAATTGAACAAAGACAACATGGAAAACATCCAAGCTAAAATCATCTTGGAAGGTGCTAATGGCCCTACTACTAATGATGCAGATAAATACTTCTATGAAAAAGGTATCGACATCATTCCTGA
>DXZL01000049.1 GCA_019419725.1 Veillonella sp.
ATTCTCAAAAAGTAGCTTAATTATATCTGTCCAAGAAAATGGGTGCAGATCACATTGGTTAGTCCTTTTTTAGATGGATGCCAAAGGGCTAGAGGAAATTCCTCTAGCCCTTTTAAAGTTGATATTTTATTTATAATAGATTATCTACGAACCATCATTTCTTCAAGGTCCAGAACATCAGCAATTTCATCAACATCATCACAAATGTATTCTGCATCAGCTTCTTTTAGTTCAGCTTCTGTACCATAACCATAGGTAACGCCGATAGAGATACAACCAAGTTCGTTAGCTGCCTCTACATCATACTTACGATCGCCTACCATAAAAGCCAAACGTCGACCGTTATCATCGGTCAATGGATTACCACAAAGGGTAAGAGCCTTTTCAAGAATCTCTTTCTTATGCAATAAACCAGCCTCATAATTGGCACCTACAATGACATCAAAGTATGGTGTCAATTCAAAGTGGTCTAGAATATCTTTAGCATAATGTTCTGGTTTTGCAGTTGCTACAGCTATAGTGTATTGTTCAGTTTTACATTTAGCTAATAGGTCTACAATATTCGGATATACTTTATTTTCAAATTTACCGATGGTACCATACCGTTCACGGAATTTAAAGTATGTTTCTTCCGCTTGCTCAAAGGTCATACCACAATGTTCTTGGAACGCATCTACCAATGGTGGTCCTAAGAATAATTGTAGTGTTTCTTCATCAGGTACATCATAACCAAAATGTTCCAATGCAAATTTAATGCTTTTAAGAATACCTTCTTGAGAATCCGTTAAAGTTCCATCTAAATCAAATAATATCGTTTTCTTCATATTATTTCTTTAAAGCCTCTTTCAATGTATGCCATGCAAGAACTGCACATTTAACACGTGCTGGCATGTTAGAAATATTTTGTAATGCCATAGCATCTTCTAATTCTTCTAACTCATTTTCATCGGTAATCTCTTTTTTGATCATACCTAAGAAAATTTCTACCAAACGAAGAGCTTCCTCAACGGATTTGCCCTTGATGATATCAATCATCATAGATGCAGATGCTTGACTGATAGCACAACCAGAGCCTGTATAAGCAGCATCTTTAATAATGCCATCTTCCACATTGAGTTGCAATGTTAGGTCATCACCACAACTTGGGTTATGGCCATGCTCAGAATTTGTAAAATGAGCTAATTCATGTTTATTACGCTTATCTTGGTTATGTTCCAAAATAAGTTCCGTATATAATTGATCCATTTCCATTGATGGTAAATCTCCTAATCTTTAAAACCCATTACTGAACGAACTGTCTTTAATACTTCAAGGAAAGCATCTAAATCTTCCTTACGAGTATATAAATACATACTTAGACGAGTGGATGCAGATACGTTGTAGAATGCACCTAATGGTTGTGCACAGTGGTGACCAGAACGAACGCAAATACCTTTAGAATCTAAAATTGTAGCTACGTCATGAGGATGTACATCATCTACTGTGAATGCAATTACGCCATGTTTTTCCTTAGGATTTTGGGATCCAATTACGTGAACGTGTGGCAATGCAACAATCTTAGGAAGAATATATGCTACTAGTTCCTCTTCATAGGCTTCAATAGCATCCATGCCAAAGGATTCTAAATAATCAATAGCTGCATGTAAGGAAACGGCACCATCAGCATTTGGAGTACCAGCTTCGAACTTGTATGGAAGTTCATTAAATGTAGCTGTTTGTTCTTTTACATATTCAATCATGTCCCCACCCAATAAGAATGGAGGCATAGCTTCTAATAATTCACGTTTACCATAGAGTACACCAATACCTTGGGATGCACACATTTTATGGCCAGAGAATACGAAGAAATCGCAGTCTAATTCTTGAACGTCAATTTTTTTATGAGGTGTAGATTGAGCACCATCTAGAACTACTATAGCACCTACGGAGTGTGCTTTTTCAGTTAATTCTTTAACAGGGAACTCCATACCAAGTACATTACTAACATGTGCGAAGGCAACAATTTTAGTGGATTCATCAATTTTATCGATTTCTCCATCTTTTAAATGGCCATGTTCATCAAGGTACATATATTCTAAGGTTGCCCCTGTTTGTTCTGCTACATATTGCCATGTTACAAGATTCGCATGATGTTCAGCAACAGTAATGACAATCTTGTCGCCTTTTTTCACATTATGAAGACCATAGCTGTGGGCAATCAAGTTCATAGATTCCGTACTATTACGTGTAAACACGACTTCTTCACGTTCGCGAGCATTGATAAATTCAACTACGCGATCCCGTGCATTTTCATAGTCTTCAGATGCTTCAATAGCCAAAATATGAGAACCACGATGTGGATTACCATTACGTTGTGTCATATGTTCCACAACACGGTCAATTACGGACTGTGGAATTTGTGCAGTAGCACCGCTATCTAAATAGATAACGCGGTGCCCATTATGCTCTTTATGTAATATAGGAAAGTCTTTGTATGCTTCTGCAATTGGTCTCATAAAAACGCCTCTTTAAATTTTATTACGTACAGCTGCTAATGCTGCTTCTTCAATCGTTTCATCACCAATGCGATCAATAATAGGTCGAATCATAGATTCAACAATAATATGTTTTGCTTCTACTTCACTAAAGCCACGGCTCATGATGTAGAACAATTTATTATGATCAATTTGGCCTGCACTTGCTGCATGGTTACCAACTACATTATCTTCTTTACACAATAATAGTGGCAAGGAGATAGATTTTACAGTAGGGTCTAACAACAAGCAAGTATCTTCTTCCGCGCCTTCAGCTGCAGTTGCACCATGAAGGAAATCAAGGGTACCACGGAAGGATTTTTTAGAATTACCGCTAAGAGCACCTAAGGTATGAATATCACTGTAGGACTTTTTGCCACCATGACTCATAACCATAGAAATATCAAATTTTTGCTCTTTATTACCAAGATAAGCAATATCATGAATCATTCGAGATTCTTGACCTACTAAATCGTGATAGTAATTCAAGATGTTTTCACTACCACCAATTTCAATATTGATGTATTCTACATCTGCTTTATCTTCTAATTTAGTGTATCGATGCTCGATATGTTGTACATGTTCAGGTAAAAGATTTACCTTTTTCACTACAACTTTACCGGCTTCTTTAACATCGTATTCGTTTAAATAGCTAACATTTGTCAATGCATCGCCAGAACCAGTTACATAGAATTGTACTTCTAATTCAGCACCTTCACCAACGATAAATTGGAAACGGTTCGCCACACGAGTATTAGCATCAATGCGGATACCTACTACTTCTTTTGCTTTAGCAGGTACATTGATGGCATAGCCTTCCGCTTTTTCCACTAATTCTAGAACAGCTTCTTTATTTGCACCTTCATAATTACCATCTAGTAATGCTGTACCAGTAGGTAATGGTGAAAGAATATTTTGATTCGCTTCTACAGCGATGGATTGTACCGCTGCATCTTCTCCAGCTAGAGAACTTACAGTATGATTAACGCGTAACCATCTGAATGTCGGTCTAGGGAGTTCATTAAATAGTAATTCGCTCATAATTCCTCCTTAACCGATAGAACCTTCTAATTCAAGATTGATTAGATTGTTCATTTCTACTGCATATTCAAGTGGCAATTCTTTAGAGATTGGCTCTACGAAACCACGAACAAGCATAGCGCGAGCTTCTTCTTCGCTGATACCACGAGTCATGAGGTAGAAAATTGCTTCATCGGAAATACGACCGATTTTTGCTTCATGACCTAAGTCTACATTATCGTTTTCTACGATAATTGCTGGGATTGTATCAGATTGAGACTCAGCATCAAGCATCAAGGATTCACAAGAAACTGTTGCTTTAGAATGTTCAGCTTTAGGACCAATTTTCAAAAGGCCACGATAAATTGCAGCGCCACCGGATTTAGAGATGGATTTAGAGTTTACATTACTTGTTGTATATGGTGCATTATGTACCACTTTACAACCTGTATCAAGGAATTGGCCTTCACCAGCGAATGTTACACCTGTAAATTCAGCATGTGCACCTTCACCGTTAAGAATACTCATTGGATACAAGCAGGAAACTTTGGAACCAAAGGAACCAGATACCCATTCGATTGTACCATTTTTACCTACTACACAACGTTTTGTGTTAAGGTTGTACATGTTCTTGGACCAGTTTTCAATTGTAGAGTAACGCAATGTAGCATTGTCTTTAACGAACAATTCAACAGCGCCGGCATGAAGGTTAGATACATCATACTTAGGAGCAGAGCAACCTTCGATAAAGTGCAATTTAGCACCTTCTTCTACAATGATCATAGTATGTTCAAACTGACCAGCACCTGGTGCATTCAAGCGGAAGTAAGATTGCAATGGAATCTCTACTTGTACGCCTGCTGGAACGTATACGAAGGAACCACCAGACCAAACTGCACCATGAAGAGCAGCCCATTTATGGTCTGTAGGTGGAATCAAAGTCATCCAGTATTTTTTTACGATTTCTTCATGCTCATGTAATGCTGTTTCAATATCAGTATAGATAACACCTTGTTTAACAAGATCTTCTTGAATACTGTGGTAAACAACTTCAGAGTCATATTGCGCACCAACACCAGCAAGAGATGTTTTTTCCGCTTCTGGAATACCTAAGCGGTCAAAAGTGCTTTTAATTTCTTCTGGAACTTCGTCCCAGTTTTCTTTCATATCTACTTTAGGCTTAACATAAGTATGGATATTAGCCATATCTAAGCCAGAAATATTAGGAATCCAGTTTGGAATCCCCATACGATTGTAGATTTCTAAAGATTTCAAACGGAAGTCAAGCATCCATTCAGGTTCATTTTTATTAGACCAAATTTCACGGATAATATCTTCTGTCAAACCGGCATCAGAAATATAAGAATATTCAAAGTCATTCTTAATATCATAGACACCACGGTCCATATCCGCGACTTGGGTTTTCTTTCTTTCTTCCATTGTGCCTCCTATGCTAATGCTTTGTATGCGTCGTAACCTTTTTCTTCGATTTCACGTACAAGAGAAGCATCACCAGTTTTAACGATCTTACCGTTGATCAATACATGAACATAGTCAGGTTTTAATTTTTGCAAGATTTGGTTGTGGTGAGTGATGATCAATACAGCATTGTCTTCGTTGTGGAAACGTTGTACGCCTTCGGATACGATACGAACTGCGTCTACGTCAAGACCGGAGTCAGTTTCATCAAGAATAGCCAATTTAGGATTCAAAATGGACATTTGAAGAATTTCATTTTTCTTGCGTTCACCACCGGAGAAACCTTCGTTTACATAACGTTGTGCATAGGACAAATCAAAGGACAATTCATCCATTTTTTCTTTCAATTCTTTTTTGAAGGACAAAGCACGTACATTTTCACCAGTAATTGTGGATTTAGCTGTACGAATGAAGTTTTCTACAGTGATACCAGGAATAGAAATAGGGTTTTGGAAGGACATGAAGATACCAGCTTTTGCACGATCGTTTACTGCATCTTCTGTAATATCTTTACCATCAAAAATAATGGAGCCACTGTCTACAGTATATGTAGAGTTACCCATGATAGCATTAGCAAGTGTAGACTTACCTGCACCATTTGTGCCCATTACAACGTGAATTTCACCTTTATTAATTGTTAAGTTGATACCTTTCAAGATTTGTTTATCTTCAACGGATACCTTTAAATCTTTTATCTGAAGTAATTCAGCCAAAATATTCACTCCTTTTTATTATGTATCCTCAATATCGAGGCATACAATCGTTATATGTAAAACGTATATACTGACACATATAAAAAGGCGGTACGCACTAACGTGAATACCGCCGTAATTCTCGCCAACTTAGCAAGTATGTGCATAACAATCTACAATTATTATACATTCTTATCTAAATGATAGCAAGATATTCCTACTAAAATATACAGGAATTAAAAGAATATCATATATTACATATATTGCTAGGCTTTTAATAATATTCATTCTCATCCTATTCGATTCTCAATATTAAATTATAGGTTGGAGAAATCGAGAGTGCCAAACAAATCATCATATGTTTCAGCACGACGAATTTGTGTAACAGAGCCATCTTTATGTAATAACAACTCAGCAGAACGCAATTTACCATTATAGTTAAAGCCCATAGAATGACCATGTGCACCAGCATCATGAATGATGATACGATCACCAATATCAATTTTTGGCAATTCACGTTGGATTGCGAACTTATCGTTATTTTCACATAAGGAGCCCGTTACATCATATACATGGTCCTTAGGCGCATTTTCTTTACCCATTACAGTAATATGGTGATAAGAACCATATAATGCTGGACGCATAAGATTTGCCATGCAAGAATCAAGACCAATGTAATGACGATAAATATCTTTTTTGTGAATCGCTGTAGAAACTAGGTAACCAAATGGACCTGTAACCATACGACCACATTCATAAGCTAATGCTACATCACCAAGACCATTAGCTACGAGAATTCTATTGTAAGCCTCTTCTACACCCTTGCTAAGCGCTTTGAAATCTACAGGTGTTTGTTCTGGTTTATAAGCAACACCTACGCCACCACCAAGATCGATAAACTCAACATTGATGCCAAGCTCATTTTTAATATCTACGGCAAGATTAAAGCAAAGTTCAGCCGTGCCAACTAAGCCATCGATATCAAGTTCATTAGAAACAACCATTGTATGGATACCAAAGTGTTTTACACCTTTTGCTTGTAGTTGTTTGTAGGCTTCAAAAATTTGTTCACGAGTCATACCGTATTTAGCTTCTTCAGGAAGGCCAATAATTGTATTGCCCCCTTCTTTTAAGGAGCCTGGGTTATAACGAACGCAGAACGTATCAGGCAAAGAACCATGATTTTTTTCTAAATATTCAATATGAGTAATATCATCTAGGTTGATAATAGCACCCATTTCTAGTGCTTTTTTATATTCTACATATGGTGTGTCATTAGATGTGAACATAATGTCATGACCTGTAATGCCCACTTTTTCGCATAGCATCAACTCTGCCAAGGAAGAGCAGTCTGCACCTACCCCAAGTTTTTGTAACACACGCATAATATATGGATTTGGAGTCGCTTTTACAGCAAAATATTGTTTAAACCCTTTATTCCAAGAAAATGCATCGATGAAAGATTTCATATTTTCAATGATACCTTCTTCATCGTAAATATGAAATGGTGTTGGATATTGGGCAATAATATTTTCTAATTGTTCAGCTGTAAACGGAACTGTTTTTGTATTCATAATAACCTCGCTACACAAATAAAAGACTCATCAATCGACGAGTCTATTATCCTAATTATTATTTAAATAAAGCTTTATCTAGGCTATAGCGACCTGCACCTGCGAAGAATAACATAAGTGCACCAAAGCCCATTTGAGATGGATAGTCCCAACTAAAGAAGCTGCCACTAAGATTTAATATTGTGGCCACTGCTAATGTACCAATAAGTAACAAAGATCCAATCCGTGTAAATAGACCAATTGCTATAAGTACGCCGCCTATCATTTCTGCATATGCTGCCATAGTACCTAATATTTCATAACCACCAGGTACACCTAATGGTGCCAACATAGCTCCAACTTTATAAAGGCCTTCAGCACCGCTCAAATACTTTAAATATCCATGATAAAACATGGAAATACCAAGTGCCAAACGATAAACTAAGAGGCCAAAATTAACATAATTAGGTTTACTTTTAAAAATAAAGCTCAACATAGTAATCCTTCTTTCAGGTTAAACAACATCGAAATAATTCGATAACCATATTATAAAGGTCAGTAACTACTGTGTCAAACTAGACTCAATATTAAATTCTATAGAATTATAACATATGTTGTATACAAAATCAATTTTATCGATTTGATAATCTACATACAAAAATAATCCTAATGAAAAAGTGAACATATAGTTCCTAATTCATTAGGATTATTCTAAATCTTATAGATTATGCACTAAGCAGTTGATTACATCATACCGCCCATGCCACCCATTGGAGGCATTGCAGGAACTGCAGCATTTTCTTCTACTTTGTCAGCTACGATTGTTTCAGTAGTCAATACAAGAGATGCAATGGATGCAGCATTTTGAAGAGCAGAACGTGTAACTTTTGCAGGATCCACGATACCAGCTTTTACCATGTCGATGTATTCTTCAGTCAAAGCATTGAACCCAACACCAGCTTCAGTATTTTTAACTTTTTCAACTACAACGGAGCCTTCAAGACCAGCATTGTAAGCGATTTGACGAAGAGGTTCTTCTACTGCACGTTTAACAAGGTTGATACCAGTTTGAACATCACCAGTAGCTTCCAATGTATTCAATGCAGGGATGATGTCGATGAATGTAGTACCACCACCAGCTACGATACCTTCTTCAACAGCAGCGCGAGTTGCGTTCAATGCGTCTTCGATACGAAGTTTTTTATCTTTCATTTCAACTTCTGTAGCAGCACCTACTTCGATAACTGCAACACCACCGGACAATTTAGCAAGACGTTCTTGTAATTTTTCACGGTCGAATTCAGAAGTTGTTTCTTCTACTTGTGCACGGATTTGGCTTACGCGTTTAGCAATTACATCTTTATCGCCTACACCATCGATGATTGTAGTTTCATCTTTAGTGATGCGAACTTGACGAGCTGTACCAAGGTCAGTAAGTTCTACGGAATCAAGTTTACGGCCCATATCTTCAGTAATTACAGTACCGCCAGTCAAGATAGCGATATCTTCAAGCATAGCTTTACGACGGTCACCGAAGCCAGGAGCTTTAACTGCTACAGCTTTGAATGTACCACGCAAACGGTTTACTACCAATGTAGCCAATGCTTCACCTTCTACATCTTCAGCGATGATAAGAAGTTCTTTGCCTACTTTTACCACTTTTTCAAGTGTTGGCAACATATCAGCGATAGCACTGATTTTACGGTCAGTAATCAAGATGTATGGGTTATCCATAACAGCTTCCATACGATCAGGATCAGTTACCATGTAAGGGGAAATGTAGCCACGGTCGAATTGCATACCTTCTACAACGTTTAATGCAGTTTGCAAGCCTTTGGATTCTTCAACAGTGATAACGCCGTCGTTACCAACTTTTTCCATAGCTTCAGCAATCAAACCACCGATTTCTTCGTCAGCTGCAGATACGCTAGCAACTTGAGCAATTTCAGCTTTACCAGAAACTTTGATGGAGCGTTTTTTAATTTCTTCAACCAAAGTTTTAACTGCTGTTTCAATACCTTTTTTCAAGATCATTGGATTAGCGCCAGCTGCTACGTTGCGCATACCTTCTTGAATCATTGCTTGCGCCAATACTGTTGCAGTAGTTGTACCGTCACCTGCTACGTCGTTAGTTTTAGTAGCAACTTCTTTAACTAATTGAGCACCCATGTTTTCAAATGGATCTGGAAGTTCGATATCACGAGCAATTGTTACACCATCGTTTGTGATTGTTGGAGAACCGAATTTTTTATCCAATACAACATTACGGCCTTTTGGTCCTAATGTAACTTTTACAGCATTTGCCAATTGATCAACGCCACGACCTAAAGCGCGACGAGCTTCTTCATTAAACAAGATTTCTTTTGCCATATGTATTACCTCCTAGATAATAACAGTATCTAATGTAAGGGAATTTATATGCCCGTAGGCAATATAGAATATATCAATAGTATGTTTAGCTCTATACAGCTATAAATTAGCTATTATAATACTGCTAAGATATCGCGTTCGCTAATTATCAAATGAGTAGCGCCATCGATTTCTAATTCGCTACCAGCATATTTTGCAAACATAACAGTATCGCCAACTTTAACTTCTGGAGCTACACGTTGACCATTGTCATAAACTTTACCAGCACCTACAGCTACTACTACACCTTCTTGAGGTTTTTCTTTTGCTGTATCAGGAAGGAAAATACCACTTTTAGTTTTTTCTTCTTTTGCTTCTA
>DXZL01000005.1 GCA_019419725.1 Veillonella sp.
ATAAATCTGGACGTAACAACCGAGTTCTTTTAAGTGCTTCTTTTTGACGCCAAGTAGCAATATTTTTATGATGACCACTTCTCAATACATCTGGTACAGACCAGCCTCTAAATTCAGGGGGCTTTGTATATTGAGGGCATTCTAACAAAGGTTCATAAAAAGAATCCTCCTGTGCCCCACTCGCTGCACCTAGTACACCTGGAATCATGCGAGCTACTGCATCGGCTACAACCATAGCTGGCAACTCACCACCAGTTAATACATAATCACCAATAGAAATCGTTTCATCTACTAAATGTTCCTCTACACGGTAGTCTACACCTTCATAATGACCACAAATGAGGACTATTTGATCGTACATAGCTAGTTCACGAGCCTTCTCCTGTGTGAAAGGCTGGCCTGTAGGACCCATGAAAATAATACGACGTCGTATACTTTCACTAGGATTACCAATAAGACTCATTTCATCACACATCTCATCAGTAGTATAGCTACTATTAAGCGTATTGTCATATTGAGCAATAACAGATTCCACCGCTTCAAAAATGGGAGGTGCCATCATGAGCATACCAGCCCCACCACCATACGGTGTATCATCAACTTGACCATGTTTATTGTGACTAAAGTCTCGAGGGTTAGTTACAGCCATAGACAATCGTTCTGCTTCGATAGCCCGTTTTATGATGGAATGACTAAAAAAGGCATCAAAAAACTCAGGAAATAAAGATACGATATCGATACGCATAGACCGTCCCCTATACTTATTAACTCACATAAACTCATTAGCATTATCTATATATAGCTATATTATATAACTTTTACCATAATATACCTATATGTAGATAAAACAAAACCGCCTAAAGGATTATATCCATTCAGGCGGATCTACGATCATTAAATTATTTTCCACGTCGATGTCCTTAACAACATCTTCAATGGCTGCAAATAATTGATCTGGTTCCCCATCTTTGGAAACCACATAGACATCATTAGCACCCGGTTGTAATACATCAGTCACTGTGCCAAGCACATTGCCTTTTGTATCTTGTACTTCGAGACCAATAATATCAAAGATGTAATAGCGACCTTCTGGCAATTCCACTAAATCTTCACGACGCACTTGAATTTCTTTTTTACCGAATAATTCAGCTGTGTTGCGATCAGGAATTTCCTTAAAGGATGCTAATACAAATTGTTTGTGAAATCGTGCGGATGCAACGTGGTATTCTTTACCATCGATGTAACAGGCATCCATATGCATAAACCGTTCTGGAAAATCGGTTTGAGGCATAATACGAAGATCACCCCGCACGCCGTGCGGGGCGATGATAACACCTATTGTGATGAAATCGTTAGGCTTCATTATTGACGAAACGCAACGATTTTACCGTCTTCTAATAGGATTTCAGCGCCCATCATGGCATCCAAATTATCCCCGATTTTAACGGTAACTGTTTGCTCTAATGTACCTTGAGGAATTTCAGTTCCTAAGGACAATTCTTGAGCATCTTTCAATTTAGCTGTTACTTCTTCTTTGAAAGCCAAGCGTTTATTTTTTTCTTCGTCGATTTGTTGACGAATAGCAGTAAGACTTGTTGCATCAACTTTAGCTGCATCAGCCAAAATACGTTGGGCTTGGAACTCAATTGCTTCCAAATCTTTATTCACCATATCAAGGCGAGTTTCAAGATCGGATACAATTTTCGCTTTCAAGTCTTCTGTTACTTTTGCTTTTACTGCTACAGGGACACGTAATGTCATTTCTTCCATTGGAATACTCCCTTTTAGACAATATCAACAGATATCTTTTTGTTCTCTTTAATAGCCGCCGCTTTCACCACAGCGCGAATCGCCTTCGCAATTCGTCCTTGCTTTCCGATGACTTTGCCCATATCCTCTGGGGCTACGTGAAGTTCGTAAACCTCCATATTTCCCTTTTGGACCATGGTAACAGATACGGCATCAGGCTGCTTCACTAATGATTTCGCAATTAATGAAATTAATTCTATCATCACAGTATGCCTCTCTATTAATTACTTTTTAGCGTCAGCAAATTTTTGCATAACGCCTTGTTTTTTGAACAAGGAGCGAACAGTGTCAGTAGGCTGAGCACCTTTAGCTAACCAAGCCAAAGCTTTTTCTTCGTCTACATTAACGATAGCTGGTTGTTTAGTAGCATCATATTGACCAATAGTATCAACAGGACGACCTTCACGTGGAGCACGTGCGTCAGCAACAACGATACGGTAGAAAGGAGCTTTTTTAGCACCTAAACGAGTCAAACGAATTTTTAACATGTGAAATTCACCTCCTTATACTGATGTGGGTGGACAGGTTCAGCGCCCCTGCCCATGTATTACATAAACGGTAATTTAGGCATTCCTGGGAAGCCACCCTTACCGCCACGTAAACCTTGCATGCGCTTCATCATCTTCCGCGCTTCCTCAAATTGTTTCAACAAGCGATTTACATCTTGTACCTGAGTACCAGAACCTAATGCAATACGCTTGCGGCGAGAACCATTAAGAATATTTGGATTTTCTCGCTCTGCTGCCGTCATAGATGTAATGATGGCCTCAATACGGCGCACCTCTTTACTGTTCAAATCAAGGTCTTTCAATTGATCCTTAATTTGTCCCATGCCTGGCAACATACCAATAATATTTTGTAATGGCCCTAACTTTCTCACCTGATTCATCTGTTTCAAGAAATCATCCAAGGTGAAATTGTTTTTCGCCATTTTCTTAGCCATTTCACGAGCTTCTTCTTCATCGATAGCGCCTTGAACATTTTCAATCAATGTTTTAAAGTCACCCAAGTCGAGAATACGAGAAGCCATGCGGTCTGGATAGAATACATCGAAACCATCCATTTTTTCGCTCACACCAGTGAACTTGATTGGCAAGCCTGTTACAGCTTTGATAGATAATGCAGCACCACCGCGCGCATCACCATCGAGTTTAGTAAGGATAACACCATCAACGCCTAATTTTTCATTAAACGTTTGTGCTGTTGTTACCGCATCTTGACCGATCATGGAGTCTACAACGAGTAGAATTTCATGAGGTCGAACAGCGGATTTAATATTGGATAACTCGTCCATGAGGACTTCGTCTATCGCCAAACGACCAGCTGTATCGATGATAACAACATCTTTCAACATATGCGTACTTTGCTCTACGGCACGACGCGCAATGTCTACTGGATTAGCACCAGGTGTTTCATCAGCAAATACAGGGATATCGATTTGCTTACCTACAACTTGCAATTGAGTAATCGCAGCTGGACGATATACGTCGGCAGCTACGAGCATTGGATGCTTACCTTGTTTGCGAAGGTATACTGCCAATTTACCAGCTGTTGTAGTCTTACCAGCACCTTGCAAACCAACAAGCATGATAATCGTTGGAGGCTTGCTAGAAATCATGATACGGCTTTGTGTACCACCCAATAACGCCGTTAACTCATCATTTACGATTTTAATAACCGTTTGTGCTGGATTCAAGGAACCGAACACCTCTTCACCAAGGGCCTTTTCCTTAATGGACTTAACAAAGTCCTTCGCCACCATAAAGTTAACGTCCGCTTCTAATAGTGCTGTACGTACTTGACGCAACGCAAGATTGACATCATCTTCAGTAATTTTGCCCTTCCCCTTCAAGGATTGAAAGGCTTCTTGCAGTTTTTCTGACAAGCTATCAAATGCCATAATATCCCTCCATTTGCGCCAATACTTTCTGCACCTTAGTTTCAGCTAGAACCTCTTCAGGCAAGGTTTCTTTCAATTGTGAAAGCAAACCTTCACGCTGTTCATATTGTTCCACCAAGTGCAACTTTGATTCGTAATCATTTAAAATGTGTCGAGCACGCTGTAAATTATCGTGTACAGCCTGCCGTGATACGCCTAGTTCCTCAGCGATTTCTCCAAGGGACATATCGTCTTCGTGGTGAAGTTGTAAGGACATGCGTTGCTTGTCCGTCAATAATGGCCCATAGAAATCCAAGAGCAAACTTATAAGCACTCGTTCTTCCATTTCGCCACCTCCATCACTGTCAAGTCATATTACTTTACATATGGTACAGTATAAAAAAAGATGTGTCAAGTAGAAATACTTAACATCTAAATTATAGATAATTATTTTCATATTTTACTTTTATATATACTCAAATATGCTATAATAAGGATATCTAATATTTTCAATATAAAAGATAGGAGGTATTGTATGAATACCAAACATTATGATCTTATCGTTCTAGGTTTCGGCAAGGCTGGTAAAACATTGGCCGCTAAATTTGGCTCTTTGGGCAAAGCCGTTGCCATGATTGAAGAAAATCCACTCATGTATGGTGGCACATGCATTAATATTGCATGTATTCCTACTAAGACGATGATTGTAGCCGCATCTAAAGGCTTATCTTACGATCAAGTATTAAACCAACGAGAAGTCGTTACATCTCGTTTACGTAATAAAAACTTCGGTATGTTAGATACAAATGAACATGTCGATGTATATACTGGACATGGTGAATTCATTAGTAATAAAGAAATCGCCGTTACAGCTGGAGAAGATAAAATAGTTTTATCTAGTGATACTATCATTATTAACACTGGCGCTGTAGCCATCAAACCTAATATTTATGGTATCGATACCGCATCAGGTTTCTATAATAGTACAGAAATTCAACATCTATCCCCTCAACCTAGTACATTAGGTATTATTGGCGCCGGTCCTATTGGCCTAGAATTTGCTAGCCTATACGCTAAACTAGGTACAAAGGTTACTGTATTCAATATTGAGGCTAACATTTTAAAACGCGAAGAACCTATCGTTCAAGAATTAGCTAATGAATACTTAGCAGAACAAGGCATTACTATTTTAAACTCTGTTACACTAAATTCTGTATCTAATGACGGCAACAAGCCTGTTATCACTGCTAATAATCAAAACTATACCTTTGACGCTGTTCTCTATGCTACAGGTCGCAGACCAAATACGGCTAATATCGGTTTAGAAAACACAGATATTACCACTAATGAACGGGGCGCTATCGTAGTAAATGATACTTGTGAAAGCTCCGTCCCAGGTGTATATGCAGTGGGCGATGTAAATGGTGGTCCGCAATTTACCTATATTTCTCTTGATGACTTCCGCATCGTATTTGGTGCACTTACAGGTAATGGTCACTATACATTAAAAGATCGCAAAAACATTCCTTATACAACCTTCTTAACACCTCCACTCGCTCGTGTAGGCTTGACAGAAGAAGAAGCCATTAACAAAGGTTATACTGTTAAAACGAAGGAAATGCTCGTAGCCACTATGCCAAGGGCTCATGTAAATGACAACCTTAAAGGGGCTTTCAAAATTGTGGTAGATGCGGAAAGCAATTTAATCCTCGGTGCTACACTCTATTCCCAAAGTGCTGAAGAATTGATTAACATGATTAAAGTAGCTATGGATAACAACATTCCGTATACATATTTCAAGAACCAAATCTTCACACATCCTACAATGGCAGAAAATTTAAATGATCTCTGTAATTTCTAGGTAAGAATAGTAACTACATAATCTAATATAATAAATAAAAGAGTCTCCTTTAACTTGAATACATAAGTTAAGGGAGACTCTTTTATTTATGCCTAATGATCAATTTTGGATTATTAGTTATTAGTTAGCAATATATAGTTTTTAGTAATTTATCATTAGTTACTCTATTTAGTTCTTTGTAAATAATCTACGAACTACAGATTGCAATTTAGGTGTCAATACGATAGCTACTACAATACCAGCTGCACTTGTAATCAAAGAATATTGAATTTTACTTGCCGCTACAGCTGCACTTTCAAGAACAAACCACCATGCAAGGAAATAACCAAAGGCAGTCCAAATGGTACCAATAATTAAAGCAATCAAAATACGTGTAAAGGATGCTGTCGGCTTTGTAATGGATGGTGGCAAATAGCCTGCTGTCATACCGCCAACAATAAGGCCTGCAATACCTTTAATAAAGAACGAGAATACAATGTACTGTGTATGACCACCAAAAAGATCAAATAATGCGGAACCAATAGCCGCTCCTAAACCACCATATAAACCGCCAAATAGAATGGATGATGTAAATAATGCGGCAGATCCTAAATGAACCATGGCCCCACCCGGTACTTCGATGCGAATCGTAGTCGCTACTGCACATAAGGCAGCAATAAATCCGATATATACAATATCACGCGTCTTTAATTTCATAATCTAGCTCCTCTCTTTTAGCTGAATAACTATATTTAGTATAACAAATCTCACTCTGTCTAAAAACACTAATTTCATAGGAATTAAATATATAGTCAGATTTAAAATAAAGCACCTATACCTTCGTATAGGTGCTTTATAAACTTTAATCAACTCTATCAAATATTATATGTTATAAGATACAAATTAAATTAAATCTTAGCTCGTTTCAAACGAAGAGAGTTACCCACAACGGTGACGGAACTAAATGCCATTGCTGTGCCTGCAATCATAGGATTTAATGCACCGATAGCAGCCAATGGAATACCAATGCAGTTAAAGATCAATGCCCAGAATAGATTTTGTTTAATATTAGTCATAGTCTTACGACTGAGGCGTACTGCTTGTACTAGTGTGTGTAAATCATTTCTTACAAGAACGATATCTGCTGCCTCTACGGCAATATCTGTACCACTACCGATAGCAAAACCAATATCTGCCGTTACAAGAGCTGGTGCATCATTGATACCATCACCAACCATGCCCACTACCAGACCTTTATCTTGTAACTCTTTTACCTTGCTAGCTTTATCTTGAGGCAAGACTTCTGCAATAACGTGAGTAATACCTGCTTGTTTAGCAATATATTGAGCTGTACGGTGATTATCACCGGTAAGCATCCACACATCGATACCTTGAGACTGTAATTCTTTTACCACCTCAATAGTTTCTGGACGCAATTCATCCTCTACAGCCCATAATGCACTGATGACACCATCTACAGCGAGAACAGACACGGAAGCACCTTGTTCTTCATAGTGTAGAATATCATCTTGGACGGCACTTAGATCATAACCTAATTCAGACATCCAACGGCTATGACCAAGTTGTACAGATACACCTTGATAAGCACCTTGTAAACCTTTACCAGGCACATCACCAAAGCTTTCTAGTTCTACAGCTTTACCTTTATAACCATGATCTTCGCCATAATAAACCATGGCCTTTGCAATCGGATGCGATGTACCACTTTCAAGGGCCATCATAAGGGACATATTTCTACTTTCATCACCATTATAATTTTTGAAAGCCGTTACATCGAGAATACCTTGTGTAAGCGTGCCAGTTTTATCCATAACGATGGCATCGAGTTTACCAGCTTTTTCAAGATATTCTGCACTCTTGATGAGGACGCCATGCTCCGCACCTAAGCCAGAGCCTACCATGATAGATGTTGGTGTAGCGAGGCCAAGCGCACAAGGGCAAGCAATAACAAGCACGGCTGTTGCATTGATGAGCGCTACATTAATAGAATCGCCCATAATGAAGTACCATACGAGTCCTGTCAAAACTGCAATACCGATGACAGTAGGTACAAAATATTGAGCTACGATATCTGCAATACGTTGAATACTAGCCTTAGAGGTTTGCGCTTCCTCTACGACCTTAATGATTTGGGACAGCATTGTATCAGAGCCAATGCGTTTCGCTTCCATCGTGAAAGCACCACTCAAGTTGATAGTAGCACCAATAACTTCAGAACCAACTTGTTTTTCTACAGGCAAGCTTTCACCTGTAAGCATAGCTTCATCTACAGTAGAATAGCCTTCAGTTATAGTACCATCTACTGGAATTTTTTCGCCTGCTCGAACTTGTAAGATATCACCTGTTACAACCTTGGATGTAGGAATATCTACAAACTCACCATCACGCAATACATGAGCTGTTGCCGGTTGCAAGGCAATCAACTTTTGAAGCGCTTCAGAGGTACGACCTTTAGCAATTTCTTCTAAGAGTTTACCAAGAAGGATAAATGTAATGAGCCACGCTGAGGTTTCAAAGTAAATACCATGAGGACCTAGTTCTGGATGGAATTGCCAGTTGAAAATACTGAATAGATAAGCAACTGTTGTGCCCATTACAACTAGAACATCCATAGTAAGAGCGCCATTCTTCACCGCACTCCACGCACTCTTATAGAACATAAGACCAGGACCGAATTGAGCAATGGTAGCTAGAATAAACTCTACCCATACAGGCAAGGCTTGAATACCAAAACGATGTAATGTCATGTTAATCATCATCGGTACAGCCATACAAGCAGCAATGATAAGACGCGTAATATGAGGTTTTAAATTAACCTTTTCTATTTCTTGTTTTGTTTCATCAGCTTCTGCAGCGCCAAAACCAATATTCGTAATGGCATCGATAATTTGTTGTGGTTCTACAGTAGAACCTTCTTTGTATTCTACGCTCCCCTTTCGAGTGAGTAGATTAACCTTTACAGATTCTACGCCATCGATCTTTGAAACAACGTTTTCAACGCGCTTTACACAAGCAGCACAGTGCATACCTGTAATATCAAACTCTTGTTTCTTTTTACTCATCATATCACTTCTTTCTACTAGAATTTCAAAGATATATGTCCTATATATCTATATAAGTCAGAAACTCATAGTAGACATAGTAGACATATCATACATCACTAACAGAATATTTTATAAACACCTATGATTTAATATATGAACACTTTTACATGAGTATTCATTCATACGACTCTATTCCATAATAACATAAATTCTCATTACGTCAATATCCTACCAAATCTAGAGGGTTATTTCCTTTTTCTAGGGGAATTAATCTCCTGCCACCTATACACCTATACATAGTATAAAAAAATAGATTATAATAAAGTGATGATGAATAAACATAAACTTTGATTCCAAAGGAGGTGAATCTATGTGTGAATCAATAAGCCCTATTGTAGAATTCACTTCGGTAGCGAAGGAATTTCGCCATGAATATGTTGTGGAGAAATCGCGTTTTATCACAACTGTATACCCTTGTTCTACAGAAGAGGAGTCACAGGCTTTTATTAGCCGCATCAATAAAGAATTTTGGGATGCCCGCCATAATTGTACGGCCTTTGCATTAGGACCAAAGCAAGAACAACAGCGCTCTTCTGACAATGGTGAACCATCTGGTACAGCAGGCAAACCTATGTTAGAAGTACTCAAAAAAACAGGTATTACCAATGTAGCGGTCGTAGTAACCCGTTATTTTGGAGGCATCAAATTAGGTGCAGGTGGTTTGATTCGTGCATATTCACACTCCGTTGCGGAAACCTTACGTCTTGCCCCTAAAGAACTACACACAACACGAACTCAGCTGCAGGCTACCATCGACTATTCCTTGTATGGGGCCATTGAAAGATATGTGCAAGATCAAAAATTGCATTATGAATCAAACTTTGGCGAGCATGTAGATATAACCATCTTAGTGCCACCAACTGATGTAGAGCGCATACAAAAAGAGCTCCAAGACATGAGTCATGGAGCTGCTACTTGTACTATATTAGATTCTATTGAAGTGGTGCTACCGCTAGAACAATAATCTAACTGATACACACATAGTAATTAGTTTTCACTATTAACTAAGCCACTTACGCCTTGACTAAGTTCATGACGTTTTTCTGTAGTTAATGGATGAGGCCATACGCGTTCAAGTTGTTTTTTACGACTAACACCTGCATTATGTGCAGTCATTAATCTACGTGCTTCCCAGTTACGAATTGCTTTACTTAATGTTCTTTTTACTACGCCCATGATAGTACCTACTTTCTTAATCACTATTATTATATTAAAAATTGTGATAAGGATAGAAAGTTTATTTCAAACACATTATTCTTTCTCTTTCCTTGATGAATATAGTATATACGCTATTTTATCAAATGTGAAATTACTGTTACTTAGTTCGTTATAATTTTTATTTATCTTATTTTGTGTATAATAGGGAGATTCTATGGATACATCTTACTACCACAATTTTATTACCCTCGTTCAAACGGGCAATATGACTCAGGCCGCAGAGATTCTTCATATTACACAACCAGCTTTAAGTAAACAATTAAAGTATTTAGAAGCTGAATTTGGAGCTCAACTCATAAATATCAAGCGCGGCCAACGAGGATCAAACTTACAACTGACTGATGCGGGCAAAATTTTTTATCAAAAAGCCCAACAATTATGCTCCATTGAAGAATCAACATACAATGCAGTACAACAGTTGAACTCACGTATTGAAGGTACATTGCGAATCGCTACGTCTGCATCGCGCTCCACACCAATCGTACAACAATACTTACCAGCCTTTTCCATGAAATACCCATCAGTTCACTTCGAAATCTACGAAGGACTAATGACTAATGTGGTCAATCAACTTATTAATGGTAATGCAGAGCTGGGAATTGCAAACATTCAAATGGTAGACACTGATAAATTTGATATCCTTCTTACTCAAGAGGAACATTTATACGCTATTTTCCGCCGTGATGTATTCTGGATAGATCGTGAACATGATACTATCACGTGGGATGATATAAAAAAGTGTCCTTTATCCCTCTCTGGTGGATCTGTGCGAATGATTATGCAGTCTAGCTTAACTGACATGGATCAACTGAATGCTGTTGCCATCACTACAACTAAGAGCTCTGCCATCGAATGGGCATCCTCTGGGAGAACTGTGTCTTTAGTTCCTATGGATGCAAAAGAGCTCATTAACCATCGTAAAATGGCCCGTATCAAATTGCCAGAATTCTCAGGCGATTTTAAAAAAGCATTTATTACGCTTAAAGGCCATGCTTTATCCCCTGTAGCACAGCAGTTTATTGATTTCTACAAAGCATATGTATAAGCCTTATGATACTAATTTATATGATATGGTATTTATAACTTATCGTATGAGATTTTGTACAGTTATGAACATTAATACAATACATACAAAAAGACCTAGTACATAATGTACTAGGTCTTCTTTTTACTATCCTTGATGTACAGCACCTACTATATCAGTAATGCTGTTAAGATTATATTGTTCCACATAATCGCCCATTTCTCGAGCAATACGAGAAATAGCTGTTGGATCTACCATCGTAGCAACCCCAACTTGGACTGCTTGAGCACCAGCCATCATAAATTCGATAGCATCTGTACCAGTCATAATACCACCAAGGCCCATAATAGGAATATTAACGCCTTTATACACTTGGTGCACCATGCGAAGGGCTACCGGTTTTACAGCTGGACCCGATAAACCACCATAAATATTACCTAATATAGGTTTACGACGATGGATATCTATAGCCATGCCGAGAATAGTATTAATGAGACTTACCCCATCACCGCCACCAGCTTCTACAGCCTTTGCGATTTCCACAATATCGGTTACATTCGGTGAAAGTTTTACAATAACAGGCTTATCGGTTACCTTACGAACAGCTTTAGTTACTTGTTCTACTACCTTAGGATCTACACCAAACGCCATGCCTTCACAAGCAACATTTGGACAAGATACATTAACCTCGAGGCCTGCAATACCATCTACGGATAAAGTTTCTGCCATCCATGCAAACTCCTCTACCGTGCCAGCAGACATATTCGCTAACAATGGTACATCATATTTTTTGAGTTCTGGTAAAATATCTGTTACAAAATGTTCTGCCCCAGGGTTTTCAAGTCCTATACAGTTTAAGACACCAGACGGTGTTTCTGCAATACGAGTTCCAGGATTGCCATGACGACCTTTAGGTGTTAATCCTTTTACAGAAATAGCACCTACTTCATTGCTAAGGTCTAAATAACCAGCATACTCAGGACCATTACCAAAGGTGCCAGATGCAGCAATAATAGGATTTTTCATCTTAATACCGCAGTAATCAACAGCAAGCTTTGGATTCGGCGTAACGGTGTTATTTAAATCGCGTTCACTCATTAAAAGAACACCTCCTCGGCTGGGAATACAGGACCATCTTTACAAACTTTGTAACGTTTGCCACCTGCACCATCACAAGCACAACCTAAACAACCACCAGTGCCACAGCCCATACGTTCTTCAAGAGATACTTGGCAAGGTACGTTGAGCTCTTTGGCTACTTGTGCCACACCTTTCATCATCGGTGTAGGACCACAAGTCATAACAGATGTGAAAGCATTGCCATTAATCAACTCAGGCATGATTGCTGTAGGGAAACCTTTCGTACCTACGCTACCATCATCAGTAGTGATGTATACTTTAACAGGCGTATCTTTGAATAGATCTGCCCAGAAAGTTTCGCTTTCATTTCTAAAACCAAGAATAACTTGTGCCTCTTCCCCTTCTTTCAAATGGGATGCGATGCATAGCATTGGTGCGATACCAACGCCACCGCCAACGAGAAGCATATTCTTAGATGTTACAAATGGTTCACCTAAAGGTCCTAAACAATCTAGTGTATCGCCAGGTACGAGACGTGTCATAATTTCAGTCCCCTTACCTACGACGCGATACAAAAGGGTAATAATACCCTTTTGTGCATCGAATCCAGCATAGCTGATAGGGCGACGCAATAATGGCGCCGTAGAGTCCGCTACGCGAACATTACAAAACTGTCCTACCTTTGCTTCTGCTGCTTGTTTTGGTGCGTGAATATCCATAATCCACACATCAGAGCCTATTTGCTCATTGCGAACGACTTCGCCCTGTTCTACATAGCCACTCATGGTTTTACTCCAATTCAAAATCTTGTAATGCTTCTACATTGTAGTTAGCATCATCTTTACGATTAGCTACAACGCGCAATACTTCACGAGCTGTATCAAGGCTTGTTAAGCATGGTGTACCCATTTCTACAGCGAGACGACGCAATTGGAAGCCTTCACGTTCAGGGCGTTTACCTGCAGTCAATGTGTTAAGTACAAGATCTACTTTATCTTGACGAATGTGGTCAGCACAGTTGTCATCACCTTCAGAGATTTTGTTAACTACCTTGCAGTCAACACCATGTTCTTTGAAGTATTTACCAGTACCGCCAGTTGCTTCGATGTGATAGCCCAATTCGATGAAGCCTTTTGCCAATTGGCTAGCTTCCTCTTTATCGCGGTCTGCTACGGTCATAAGAATTGTACCATCTTCTGGGATACGCATATTGGCACCATTGATAGCTTTAAACAATGCTTCAGAATAAGTACGACCAATCCCCATAACTTCGCCAGTAGATTTCATTTCAGGTCCAAGAGCGATTTCTACAAGGCCCATTTTGGAGAAGGAGAATACAGGTGCTTTTACAGCTACATATGGTTTATTAGGTACAAGACCAAGTGGTAAACCTAAGTCTTTTAAGCTTTCACCAAGAGCAATGCGCGTTGCACATTCTACCATATTGATGCCTGTAACCTTAGAAATGAATGGTACAGTACGGCTAGAACGAGGGTTAACTTCGATTACATTGAGTTCACCATCAGCCACGATATATTGAATATTAAGTACACCTTTAACATTAAGGCCTACTGCAATACGACGTGTATAGTCAACGATTTGATCAATCAATTCTTGGCTCAAATGTTGAGCTGGATAAACGGCCATGGAGTCACCAGAGTGAACACCGGCGCGTTCGATTTGTTCCATAATACCAGGAATACATACGTCAGTACCATCGGAAATAGCGTCAACCTCTACCTCCATACCAACCATGTAACGGTCAATAAGAACAGGATGTTCCTTGGATGCAACTACGGCTTCCTTCATGTATACATCAAGCTCTTTATCGTTGTATACGATTTCCATGGCACGGCCGCCCAATACATAGGAAGGACGAACAATCAATGGATACTTCAAGTTTTTAGCGGCTGCTTGCGCTTCTTCATCGGAAGTTACAAGAGCACCTACTGGACGTGGAATACCAAGTTTTGCCAACAATTCATCAAAGCGTTCACGGTCTTCTGCCATATCGATGCTATCTACGGATGTACCGAGAATTTTTACACCGCGCTTAGCCAATGGACCTGCCAAGTTAATCGCTGTTTGACCACCGAATTGAGCAATAACGCCAGCTGGTTTTTCTTTATCGATAATTTCCATTACATCGTCCACTGTTAAAGGTTCGAAGTACAAGGAATCAGAAATATCAAAATCAGTAGACACTGTTTCTGGGTTATTGTTAATCATAATAGATTGATAACCCGCTTTACGAAGTGCCCAAGAGGAATGTACGGAGCAGTAGTCAAACTCTACGCCTTGACCGATACGAATTGGACCGGAACCTAGTACGACAACGGATTTTTCACCGAGTGGTTTAACTTCGTCTTCTTGTGCATAAGCACTGTAGTAATATGGTGTTTTAGATTCGAATTCAGCAGCACATGTATCTACATATTTATATGTTGGAAGAATGTTCCATTCTTTACGTTTTGCACGAACCTCTTCTACAGTTGTATTAGCATAACGGGCGATAACAGAATCAGTGAAGGAATAACGTTTTGCTTTGCGCAATACTTCTTCTGTTAAGCCATGTTCAGCCAATGCTTTTTCTACATTAACAATGTTTTTGATTTTTTCAATAAAGAATGTATCAATTTTTGTAATGTAGTGAATTTTTTCTACACTAATGCCCTTGCGAAGTGCTTCTGCTACAACATAGATACGTTCATCATCTACTAAATGTAAACGTTCAATCAATTGTTCCATAGACTCATGAGAGATTTTCTTTAGCTCAATATGGTCTAAACCAATTTCCAAGGAACGAATTGCTTTAAGCAAGGAGCCTTCCAAGGAGCGATCGATAGCCATAACTTCGCCAGTAGCCTTCATTTGAGTGCCCAATGTGCGGTCTGCCAAATTGAATTTTTCAAATGGCCAACGTGGGAATTTCGTTACTACATAGTCAAGTGTAGGTTCGAAGCATGCTTTTGTTTCACCTGTTACAGCATTTGTAATTTGATCCAATGTCATGCCTACTGCAATTTTTGCAGCTACCTTCGCAATTGGATAGCCAGTTGCTTTAGATGCTAATGCAGAGGAACGGGATACACGAGGGTTTACTTCGATAACGATATATTCATTGCTATTTGGATTCAACGCGTATTGTACGTTACAACCACCTTCGATTTTCAAATAACGAATAATTTCTACAGAAGCAGTACGAAGCATTTGGTATTGAATATCGTTTAATGTTTGGCTTGGTGCCACAACGATGGAGTCACCAGTATGTACGCCTACAGGATCGATATTTTCCATATTACATACGATGATACAGTTATCTGCACTATCGCGCATTACTTCGTATTCGATTTCTTTCCAGCCTGCTACAGAACGTTCTGCTAGGATTTGGTGAATTGGTGAAAGTTTCAAACCACGACGTGTGATTTCATACATTTCATCTTCATTATGCGCAATACCACCACCAGTACCGCCCAATGTGTAAGCAGGACGGATGATGATAGGATAACCAATGCGATTAGCAAAGGCTACCGCTTCTTCAAGGTCGTTAAAGATATCGGATTCAGGAACTGGTTGATTGATTTCCTTCATCGCTTCTTTGAAGAGTTCACGGTCTTCGGCTTGTTTAATAGCTTCAAGTGTTGTACCTAGAAGTTTTACACCGTATTCTTCTAATACGCCAGCTTCAGACAATTGTACGGCCATATTAAGACCTACTTGGCCACCCAATGTAGCCAATAAGCCCCAAGGGCGTTCTTTTTTAATTACTTCTGTTACGAATTCAAGACTAATCGGTTCTACATATACGCGGTCTGCAATATCTGTATCGGTCATAATTGTAGCAGGATTGGAGTTAACCAATACTACTTTATAACCTTCTTCACGAAGGGAACGGCATGCTTGTGTACCAGCATAGTCAAACTCTGCAGCTTGGCCGATAATAATTGGACCAGAACCAATTACAAGTACTTTTTTTGCTTCTGTGGTCATATTATTTTCCCTTTCTCATTAAGTCTTCAAATTCGTCAAATAAATATAGATTATCAGTAGGTCCTGGGGATGCTTCTGGATGATATTGTACAGAGAAGATAGGCAATTCTTTATGGCGCATACCTTCTACAGTACCATCATTTACACTGCGATGTGTAATTTCTACAAAATCTGGCAAGGAAGTATCATCTACTGCATAGCCATGATTTTGAGATGTAATATATACGCGGCCTGTACGTAAATCTTGTACTGGATGGTTAGAGCCACGGTGACCAAATTTTAATTTAAATGTTGTACCACCATAGGCTTGAGCCAATACTTGATGGCCCATGCAAATGCCGAAGATAGGCTTTTTACCGAATAATTTCTTTACTTCTTCTACAGCATAGCCAAGATCTTGAGGATCTCCAGGGCCGTTAGATAAGAATACACCATCTGGATTTGCTGCCAATACATCTTCAGCCTTAGCATCTGCAGGGAATACTGTTAGACGACAACCAGCTGCTTCTAAAGAGCGAAGGATATTTTCCTTTACACCATAGTCCATTACAGCTACATGGAACTCTGCATTTTTATCGCCACGCATACCTTGCCATTTTGTAGTTACACGCATAACTTGATCTGTTGGCAAGTCTTGTTTAAATAATTTTTGAATATCTTCCATAGGATAATCAGAACGTACAAGTACGCCTTTCATTACGCCATGGTTACGAAGTACACGTGTAATAGCACGTGTATCTACATCATAAAGGCAAGGGATGCCGTGTAAACGAAGATACTCGCTAAATAAGCCTTCATTTTGCCAGTTAGATGGGAAATCACACAGTTCTCCTACGATAAAGCCCTTACAATATGGTTTAGGGCCTTGAGTAATAGCATTCAATGTACCATAATTACCGATCAAAGGATATGTTAATGTAATAATTTGATCCGCATAGGATGGATCAGTCAAGATTTCTTGATACCCTGTCATACCTGTGTTAAATACAACTTCGCCTACTGTTGGAGCGCCACCTAATAAGGAACCTTCAAACACGGAACCATCTTCAAGAACTAACTTGCCTTTCATTATAAGACTACGCCCTCCTTCATAACTACTTTGCCATCAACTACTGTGAGTTTGGCCTTACCTGTAACAGTCATACCATCAAATGGGCTGACTTTGCCTTTTGTATAGAATTTATTTCGATCTACTGTCCACTCTTCAGTTGTAGAGAATACAGTAATATCTGCTGGTTTACCAACTTCAAGAACACCTGCATCAAGACGCATTAATTCAGCTGGACGTGTACTCATATAGTACACAACTTGGTCAATGCTGAGTTTATCTGGACCATACGCATTGGTAATAACCGCTGCCAAAGATGTTTCGAGACCACTGAAACCATTAGGAGCACAGCAGAACTCATGGTCTTTTTCTTCATACGCATGCGGTGCATGGTCTGTAATAATTGCATCGATTGTACCATCTTTCAAGCCTTCTAATAATGCTTGACGATGGTCTTCGGAGCGAATTGGAGGCGCCATTTTGAACGCTGGATTATATTCGCGTAAATATTCATCTGTGAAAGATAAATGTTGGCTTGTAACTTCACATGTTACATTAAGACCTTTTGCTTTTGCGCGACGAACCATGTCCACTGTATTTTTACTACTTACGTGTGCAATATGAATGTGACCGCCTGTCATTTCAGATAACAAGATATCACGAGCAACCGCCAAATCTTCAGCGACTGCAGGACGTCCAATAACACCTAGTTCATAGGAAACGATACCTTCATGCATATGACCATTTTTAGTCAATGTAATATCTTCTGCATGGTCGATAACCATTTTATTAAACATGGAGGAGTATTCTAAGGCACGACGCATAAATGCAGCATTTTCTACATAGTGACCATCATCGGAGAAGGCTACTACACCAGCTTCTGCCATATCGCCCATTTCAGCAAGTTCCTTACCTTCAAGACCTTTGGATACAGCACCAATAAATTCTACTTTCACAACGCCAGTGAGTTCAGCCTGTTTTTGTAAACCTCTTACAAGTGCAGCATTATCTACAACTGGGTTAGTGTTAGCCATAGTGACAACACGTGTGAAACCACCTGCAGCAGCCGCTTGTGTACCAGAGTGGAAATCTTCTTTAGCTTCTTGGCCTGGTTCACGCAAATGTGTATGAATATCGATAAGGCCAGGTGCTACGATAAGCCCTGTTGCATCATATACTTCAGCGCCGTCTGCACTTAAATTTTGACCGATGGCTGCAATTTTACCATCTTTTACGAGAATATCTGCTACTTCATTTTGTTTTTTTGCCGGATTAACTACCGTACCATTTTTAATAAGCAAGCTCACTACCGTCACCTCCGATAATAGTTAAGTACAATACAGCCATACGTACAGCTACGCCATTACGTACCTGTTCTTGAATTACGGATTGATCAGAATATGCTACATCTGGTGCAATTTCAAGGCCCCGGTTCATAGGACCTGGATGCATTACCATTACATCATCTTTAGCCAATTTCAATACATCATTGTTAATACCAAAGATACGTGCATATTCTCTATTTGTAGGATACAACGCAGAATGAATACGTTCTAATTGAATGCGAAGTACGTTAACTACATCTGCATCAGCCACTGCTTCACGAATATCGTGGTGTACGGTAACACCTAATTTTTCGAGCTCTGGATATACCATAGTACGAGGACCAGCCAAATGTACTTTAGCACCCATTTTTGTAAGGCCATAAATGTTAGATCTTGCTACACGGCTATGCATAATATCGCCTAAGATAACAACTTTTAAGCCTTCAATAGATTCTTTTTTCTCTAAAATGGAGTACATATCTAATAATGCTTGTGTTGGATGTTCATGGGCGCCGTCACCAGCATTGATAATAATAGGATCTACTGCTTTTGTGGCATATAAAGGAGCCCCTTCTGCACTATGACGCATTACGATAGCATCTGTGCCCATATAGGATAATGTTAGCAAAGTATCACGGAAGCTTTCACCTTTACCCATGGAAGAACCGCTAGGAGAAAGATTGATAACGTCAGCCCCTAAATATTTGCCGGCTAATTCAAAGGAACTACGGGTACGAGTACTTGGCTCCATAAAGAGGTTAATAATAGATTTCCCCTTTAAAAGTGGAACCTTCTTATCATCAGAAAGAACGATTTTCTTCATTTTTTTTGCCACACTTAAAATCAATTTGATTTCTTCAGGTGACACATTTTGCAAACCTAATAAATGTTTGCCTTTTAGGCTAACTTGTCCCATGATTTCCTCCTAACTCACGTAACAAAAAAGACCTTTTGCCCAGGGCAAAAGGTCAAATAGTTTGCACAAAGAAGCCCTTATGGGGCGCTTCAACTATATTCCTTTCTCAGCCTCTCTGGACTAAATTAAAAGGTTTTGTACTATGCAATGGTCTCTCGTACCATGGATGCATTTTCTTTATTTATTGTACTGAATCTCCTCTTGAAAGTCAATGTGAAAGCAAAAGTTCATAAGTATTTTAAAAAGAGGACAAACCCTCAAAAGTGGCTTGTCCTCTCTATACTTCACCAATTGTTTCCTTATAATCAATCTATAATTAGATACAAATAATTTCCATTATTATAAGCTAATATTAGTGCCCCATAGGATATAATTTTGGTGGATTTTGATCATCATTTTGTTGATCTTGCTGTGAACTATAAGAAGCTTGATCTTGTTGACCATCAGTCATTGGATTTTGCTGTGCATATTGTTGATTTTGTTGTGGTTGCCGTTGGTCACGACGACGTGTATTTTGAGATGCAGTCGGTCTAGGTTTAGTCAACTCATCAATAGATACAGCATTTGGAATAGTTACACTTGGTGTATCCTCATGTACATCATCAAGTTCACTGAAGGAAGGTCCTGTTTTAGCAGCTTGTGCTGCCTTACGTTCTGCCTCAATTTGTTGACGTGCAAGTTCTGCACGACGACGAGCATTTTCTTGTTGTTCTTTGACACGTTGAATCGCTTCAGCTCGCTCTTTTGCTTTACGTTCAACTTCGGCTTGTGCAAGAGCTTGCTGACGTGCTTCTTCCGCCTTACGTTCCGCTTCTAAGTGAGCTTGGTAACGTTCTTCAGCAATGCGTTTTGCCTCTGCTGCTTGGCGTTCAGCTTCTGCACGTTCTGCAGCCAATCTAGCTTGCTCTTCTTTACGTGCCTCAGCAGCTATACGAGCTTCTTCGGCTTTTCGCGCTTCTTCTGCTCGTCTAGCCTCTTCTATGCGGCGTGCTTCCTCGGCTCTACGAACCTCTTCTGCCCGTTTTGCTTCCGCTGCAATTCGAGCTTCTTCTGCCTTACGAAGTTCTTCTGCTCGTTTTGCTTCTGCTGCAATTCGAGCTTCCTCGGCTTTACGCAATTCTTCCTGCCGTTTTGCTTCAGCAGCAACGCGAGCTTCTTCAGCTTTACGAGCCGCTTCAAGTCGTTCTTGCTCGGCCTTGCGTTGTGCCTCAAGTCTAGCTACTTCTAAGCGACGTGCTTCTTCTGCGCGGCGTGCTTCTTCTGCCTTACGCGCTTCTTCAGCTTTACGGGCCGCTTCAATTCTTGCCTCTTCAGCCTTACGCGCTTCTTCTGCACGTTTAGCCTCTGCTGCAACACGAGCTTCCTCTGCTTTACGGGCCGCTTCGATTCTTGCCTCCTCAGCCTTTCTCGCTTCTTCTGCACGACGTGCTTCTTCAGCTTTTCTTGCGGCTTCAATACGTTGTGCTTCTAAGGCTGCTTTTGCTTCTGCCGCTTTACGAGCATCTTCTTGACGTTTCGCTTCTAACGCAGCCTGTTCAACTGCACGTTGTGCTTCTAATGCCGCTTTCGCCTCTGCAGCTTTACGTGCTTCTTCTGCGCGGCGTGCTTCTAATGCTTCTTGTTCTGCTTTTCGCTGTGCTTCTAAACGCGCTTTCGCTTCAGCTGCTAAGCGTTCTTCTTCAGCTTTTTTTGCCTCTAATGCTGCCTTTTCTGCCGCCCGTTGTGCTTCAAATCGAGCCTTGGCTTCTGCGGCTTGTCTAGCTTCTTCAGCTTTACGAGCCGCTTCAATACGAGCCGCTTCTATTCTACGTTCTTCTTCAAGACGTTTCGCTTCTGCCGCTACACGAGCTTCCTCTGCTTTACGGGCCGCTTCTAAACGATCCGCCTCAGCCTTTCTTGCAGCTTCAATACGCGCCATTTCTGCTTTACGTTCTTCTTCGGCCTTACGTGCTTCAGCTACTTTTCGATCAAGCTCAGCTTTTCTTTCAGCTTCTAGTCGTTTAGCTTCTTCTGCTTGGCGCATTTCTTCAGCTTTTTTAGCTTCTAATGCAGCTTTTTCTTTTGCAGCTTGTGCTTCTTGAGCCGCCTTCAATTCAGTAGCTTTGCGATCCGCCTCAGCTTTCTCTGCTAGTTTTCGCTCCACTTCAGCATGTTTTGCTTCTGCTGCTTTACGCGCCAATTCGGCCTTTTCTGCTGCGATACGAGCTTCTTCAGCCTTCTTACGCGCTAATGCTTCTTCTGCATCTTTTGCTTTTTTGAGTTGTGCCTCTTTTTTAGCATCTGCCGCAGCTTTATCACTCAATTTTTTTGTTTCTTCATGAGCGATATTCTCTGCCTGCTTACTAGGTGTCAATGTGGATTTTGTAGTATCTACAGTACCTTTATTGCTATCTTTACTACCTATAGGACCTACCGGAATTTGCGTAGTCCCTTGAGTTGGATGACCTAAACTATCTTTTACATCCTTAGGAACATTAACAGCAATAGTTTGATGTTTTTGTGGATTCGCAAGAGATTCAGGAATTAACAAGAACCGTATCGGCAAGTTAGATGCCCCTGCAGGCATAAAGTTTAATGTTAATAAATCACCTGCGTTATAGTTACCCATGATGCGACTATCTAAAATAGTTCCATCCCCAAGGGCAGAGATACCATCAGCACCGCCAATATGATAGGTTCGTGTATCTGTTTGACCTCGACGTGCGCCTTGTTGATGAAGTGCTTTTACCGTAAAGGAACCGGAATATGGTCCACCAAGAGGGTTAAAATACAATCTAAATGGTTCATTACCTTTTGTAGGAATTTTTAAAGTATATGAAACACCATAGTTACCACGGTCACGAACAAATGCTTTATTTTGCATTTCGTCTACACCGTTGATAAACATATCTTCACGGTCATTACCGATTTCTACAAAAGCACCACCTAATGTAGTATCAAAAGGTGTAGCAACCTCCATATTACGCTTAGACCCAGTATAGGTACCGCGCAACTGAATTTCATCAATAGGTAAATTCTTAGCCCAATGAGATGCATCAACAGCATCCATCCCCATAGGTAGCATCATAACGCGGGCAAAGATTGGCTCCTCTGTTTTAATATCTACAATGCCTGTAAATAACGCATCTTGATATACCGGTGTATTTTCCAAATCAGTAAAGATTAATTGACGCCCTTGGGGAGGAATGCTTAGGGAGTATAATGGTCTCGCATTTGGACTTTCATCTAAAGGATGCTCTAAATCCTTGCGGGATAAATCGCGACCAGCAGCAAAATAATCTGGCGTTGCCACAGATTTTAACTGTCTCATTACATGAACAGTATTAGGATATGCCGTTTGATTTTCTAGTACGATAGCAATCTTATGGGGCTGATCCATTTCATTTACGTGATAAAAATAAATGCGGCCATTCCCATTAATAGTACCAGCACTAAGTGTACCGCCTACTGGTCCTACATATTCAGGGCTATCCGATAATAGCAATGTATCCGTTTGAGACACCAAGCTTGGTGGCAACGGAGAAAACTGAAAATATCCAATTGATTGTAAATCTATATCACGAGCCTCTACATGGCCTGTAAGCGCAGCCATGGCGGCCATGGCCGCAGCTACACAATATTTTGATTTATAAGAAAACATATATTAATACCTCTATATTTCTTCAAGCCCCATAGGGTCATACGTAAGTGCTAATGCTTCGATTTTCTTTAAACGATGGCCAATACCCGACTTGGATAATTCGCCATCCATCAATTCTTCTAGCTCTTTTAAGCTCGCTTCTGGATTGTCCCATCTCAGTCTGGCTACAATCCTCAACTTGTCAGGCAATGCATCAATACCAATTTCTCTATCGATGATTCGAATTGCTTTTACCTGACGTACTGCAGCATCTACAACCTTTTGTAAATTGGCTGTCTCACAGTTTACTTGCCGATTGATTTGATTTCGCACAGTCTTCATAATGCGTACATTTTCAAACTCCATCAAAGCTGATTGAGCCCCCATAATCTGCAAGCAATTCGTTACTGCGTCGCCTTCTTTAAGGTATACCACATATTCTTCTTTACGCTCCGTCAATCCTGCATGAATGTGAAAGAGCCGCAATACGTGAATAATTTCCTTTGCAAAATTCTCATTACCGGTCATAAACTCAAGATGATAATCACTTTGTGGCTTATTAACAGAGCCTCCACCTAAAAAAGCGCCCCGTAAAAAGGCACGTCGTGCCTCCATAGATTTAAGCCAACTACGAGGAATTTGTTCAGTTACAGGCCATAAAGCAAGATCTTCTAACGCCTGTCGCCCTTCTATAGATGGCTCTACAGATAAAGTATACATATTTTTCTTGCGCAAGTTTAGCCCTTGTCGTACTAATACATTGGTAGGTAATTCATATTGTTTTTTTAATATGCCTAACAAGCGACGAGCTACTGCATTATTTGCAGTAGCCAATCTAATACCAACAGCACCCTTCATCCCCAGAATGATAGATCCACCCATGCGCAATAAGCAAGACGCTTCAATTTTCATGGCCAAATCTGCATCACTAGAGGATTCATATTGGCATAATTCATTTTTTACATCTTCAGCAAATGACATAGGTATCCCTTCTCATTAATGATCATCTCGTTGGAGATAATACTCTAGGATATGTGGTTCAGTATCTGATTGCATAGCATGCACAATATCCATAATTACTTTACCTAACCGTTCAGGATCATGAACAGCCGGCTTTTTAGGGCTTATCAATGTAGCCCGAATCGTACGTATTCCTTTAGCTTGTAGCTTCTTAGTATCTAATACTACAGGCTCTGAACCTACAGCACTATATTGTTCTACCATTTGAATTGGTAAAGGTCCATCGTTAGCAAGTACAGTATCTACAATGCCTTCACCACCATGTGCAATGAGAGCCTCCACATGATCACTTAAGGTATAACCTGTAGTTTCACCAGGTTGAGTCATAACATTAGCAATGTAAATTTTATTTGCCTTGCTAGCGCGTACATGAGATGCAATTTTATCAGTTAACAAATTCGGAATGATACTTGTATATAAGCTACCTGGTCCAAAGATGATAACATCTGCTTCATCGATAGCACGTAACGCAGCACCTTCTGGTTTTGGTTGTGCTGGCTCACTATACATATGGCGAATGCGTTTACCAGAATTAGGAATATTACTTTCACCTTCTACGATAGTACCATCGGTCATCTCCGCTACTAATTTAATGAACTCAGTAGACGACGGAATTACACGGCCTCGTACACGCAACAATTTACTAGCCGCTTCAAGCGCTTCCTCCACATCGCCATCATATACTTGAGCAAGTGCTGTGATAAAGAGATTACCAAAACTATGTCCAGATAGCTCATTTTCTCCTTCAAAGCGATAACGGAAAAGATTTTCCATAACCCCTTCTTGTTCAGCTAATGCAATCAAGCAGTTTCTCAAATCGCCAGGAGCAATCATTTTAAAATCTTCACGCAAGCGCCCCGATGAACCACCATCGTCAGCTACGGTTACAATAGCAGACAAATTAGAGGTGTGTATTTTTAATCCACGTAATAAATTTGATAGCCCTGTACCACCGCCGATAACAACAATCTTAGGACCTTTATCGAGGCGTATATTTTGGAAAATAATATCCGACACCTTACTATCAGGATTAGGTAATACAGCACGAATAATCGTTTTAATAACCTTACTCGTACCGATTAACATTAACACAGCGCCAATCGATAGTACAACAGCGCCTACAGCAATGAGCACATTATAATTGTAAAAGCCCGTCATATTATAAGAAAAGGCTAATACAATATCTTCAAGAACGGCAAGCCATTGATAATTAAATATCAATGAAATGCCTATGATTAAAAGACCTACACCACAACTAAATAGGGCAAGCCAACGTTTTATATTTAGGCCCGGAATAAGCCACCGAAACCATCTTTTTCGCAACATATGAACCCCTATCTAGTTACCAAATGTTTTAATTTCATGAGGATTATAATCTTCTTCTACATTATTTTTCATCATATCTCGATGTTCTACAGAAACGCGATAGCCGTTTTCTAATAGATGCGAATATAATGCTTCTGCCATAGCCACAGATCGATGCATACCACCTGTACAGCCTACAGCAACGATAAATTGAGACTTCCCTTCTTGTTCATAATTAGGCACAAGAAAATCAATGGTATCAAAATAACGCTTTTTAAATTCCTCTGTAACTTCAAAAGAATGAATATATTCATTTACAGCTTTCACACGACCTGTTTTATGACGGAAATCTGGAATGTAGAATGGGTTTGGTAAAAATCGAACATCCCAAACCATATCCGCATCCAATGGTAATCCATATTTAAAGCCAAAGCTTACAACTGTAATAGACATGCCATGTCCTTCGTCAACTTGAGTGAATCGAGTTTTTAAATACTCTTTGAGGCTCGCAGTTTTCATATTCGTTGTATCAATAATGAAGTCTGCTTTATGTCGTACAGAATTTAATATCTGACGTTCTTCTTTTAGACCTGTAGTGATCATCCCATCTGGAGCTAGTGGATGGCTGCGACGAGTTTCTTTATATCTTCTAATTAACGTCTCATCTGTGGCATCCATAAAGACAATTTCATAATCTACCTTCATTTCTCTTAATGTTTCAAGAGATGATGAAAGGGCTTCAAAGAATTCACCACCGCGAATATCTACGACTAAAGCTACGCGATTTGTACGTTCCCCACCTTGTCGACAAATTTCACTTAGCTTAGGAATAAGTACAGGAGGAATATTATCAATACATAGATAGCCCATATCCTCTAATGCTTGTAGAACTTGAGTTTTGCCGGCACCAGACATGCCTGTAACAATTAATAAACGAAATGCTTCCATAGTTTTACTCCATTATAAAAGATTCTTTTCAATCCAATGAGCTACACCATCTTCATTATGATGTCCACATACTTCATTAGCCACAGATTTTACATGTTCTGTTGCATTTGAAACAGCTACTGAATACCCTGTTTCACTTAACATAGAAATATCGTTCTCTGCATTTCCAAAGGAAACTATATTTTCAAGGCTAAGGTTATTATCTAAAGCTAATTGAGCTAATGCACTCCCTTTTGATACTTTCGGTGCAGTGATTTCGAGGAAATCTCGTTGACTACGCACCAATGTAACTTGATCACCAACTAATGGGGTCAAGATATCAATAATTCTATCAATTCCTTCCTCTGTATCGATAGCAATGAGCTTATTAGGCTCTGAAGAAAGTGTATAAATTGTATCACCTAAAAACTCAGCTACAGCCCCTGTTTGCTGTTCATAATGATCGGATTGCCAATTTTTATGATGACACAGTAAATGATCATCTACGTACGATTGTATATGCCAACTATATTGTTGACCGAGTTGAAAAACACGATGTACTACATCTATAGGAACAGTTTGTTCAAATAGCTTATATCCCGTTTCTAACTCCTGGATTAAACCACCAGAGAACAGTATCATAGGAACATTACCAAGTTGTAATGCTAATCCAATTGGTTTTGCCGTTTGATACATGCGTCCAGTTGCAATTGTTATACCAATTCCCTTCTGCTGCAAGCGATGCAATACATCAACTGTATACGCAGAAACTGTATTATCACTTCGAACTAACGTCTCATCACAATCGATGGCTACCATTTTTATATGAGAAAAAGAAGGATTCATTCTTACCTCCTTCACAAGAAAATCTAATACTCTTTATTATACCATTTATAATACTTATATAGATAGAAATATACAGTAATCCTCTATCAAAAATATTTTACACCTCCCAGTAATAAAGCTAATAAATGATCAAATTAAAGATAAGTATAATTTGTATATAAATCGATCTATAATTATCAAAATTGCATAATAAAAGGCATTCTATATCAATTTATTATAGAATTTTATATATTAACCATAAAAAAAGAGACTCCCGAAGGAGTCCCTTTTATATGGTTAACTATCAAATTAGAATTTGTAGTTAAGGTCTGCACGGTAGAAGTCGTTAAGATCAGCACCGTCTTGAGTTTTCCAGTCGAAACCGTAGTTAGCGGACAAGCCAACGTTGTTTTGCAATGCATAGTTAACGGAAGCCATCCAACCTTTAGCATTTGTAGTGTAAAGGTGGTTGTAAGTAGTATCAACGATAGGAGCGTTAGCTTTAGCGTTGAAGTATTGACCTTTAACATCCCAAGAACCTTTTTTAGCGATGTTGTAGTCGCCATAGCCAAGACCTGCAGTCCAAGCTTGAGATTCATCAACGTGGGAGTCTTTCAACCATTCGCCACCAACCCAAACTTTGTCGAAGTTAGCATCAGCGTTGAAGCCGTAGATGTTTTTGTAACCATTAGTGCTATCTTGGTTTACACGATCGTAGAAACCACCAACCATAGTGTGTTTACCTACTTTACCTTTTAAGCCAAGGTAAGTGTTAGTTACGTTTTGGTCTTTAGTTAAGCCAGCTGCTTCACCGGATACCATGTAACCGTAAGCTGCTTGAGCCATAATTTTGTCGTTGCCAGCGTTCAATTGAGCACCGTCGAAAGTACCATCAAATGCTAAGCCGCCACCGATAACTTGGCCGAAACGACCAGCTTTCAAGGATACGCGTTCGCCGAATTTATGGTTTACATAAGCGCGGTCGATTGTAGCGTTTGCATTACCACCGTTTTGGGAGTTACCCAATTCGAAGTTGCCAGAAGTCAAACGAACAACTGCGTCAGTACGATCGTTTACTTTTGCATTGAATTGTACACGTGCACGAGCGTCGAATTTGGATTTTTCATGTTCAGCATCACGGTAACGAAGACGAGCATCACCAGTAACTTTTACGTTACCTACGCGGTCTTCCAAGCGAGCTACACGAACGCCCAAGTTGTTCAATTCGTTGGAGAATTCATCAGCCAAAC
>DXZL01000050.1:0-3687 GCA_019419725.1 Veillonella sp.
CGGGCTTTCATAAAATTGCATCCGGCCGTGACAGCTATAATTTAGATACGTGGCTCGTGCCACCTCACAAATTAAATCCTTTCTTTGCTACTATGGCGCATGGCGTAGACCTTGCTATTATTGAAGGTGTTATGGGTTTATATGATGGTGGTCGAGAAGGCGTTAGTTCCACTGCCCAAATTGCTAAGCAGTTGAATGCTCCGGTGGTATTAGTTATTGATTGTAAGGCGATGGGTGAAAGCGCAGCAGCCATTGCTAAAGGATTTCGTGATTATGACTCAGAGGTAAACTTTGGTGGTGTCATTCTTAACCGCTTAGGCTCTGCTAATCATGAGCGCATGGTTCGTGAAGGCATGGCCAAGATTGGCGTTCCGGTTATTGGTGCTATTTATCGCGATGACCGTATGCACTCTCCGGAACGTCATTTAGGCCTCACACCGGTTACCGAAATTGATCCAACAGAGGCTATAAATACGATTCGTGAAGCTGTTGAAAAAATGGTTAAGCTCGATCAATTATTAGAGATTGCATCTAGTGCACCAAGTATTGAGTTACCAGATGCAGTTGATCCTAAGTCTGTTGAAAAGCGTGTAAAAATCGGTGTAGCTTATGATGAGGCGTTCTCTTTCTACTATCCAGCAAGTTTAGCCGCCTTAGAGGAAAAAGGTGCTGAAATCGTATACTTTAGCCCGCTTAATGACTTTGAAGTTCCTGATGTGGACGGCCTAGTATTTGGCGGTGGATTCCCTGAAATGTTCTTGTTCCAACTCTCCAGTAACGAGTCGATGAAGGAGTCTATTCGACAAGCCAACGAAAAAGGTATGCCTATTTATGCTGAATGTGGTGGCCTTATGTATTTATGTGAAAGTATCCACGATTTTGAGGGTACCGTATATGATACGGTAGGTATTGTACCGGCTAATTGCATTATGCAACAAAAGCTACAAAAAGTAGGGTATGTTACGGCTACAGCTAAGCGAGATACCTTGTTAGGAGCTGCTGATACATCTCTTCGTGGTCATGAGTTCCATTTCTCTACTATGGAGCCAACTGTAGAGAATTTCCCTTGGGCATTCCACTTAGAAGGGGGCCGTAAACCTCAATCTTATGATGGAGGCTTTGCCACAGACAATGTATTAGCATCGTATTTACATTTGAACTTTGCTGGTTCTGATGAAGGAGCGCAACATTTTATTGATATATGTGCTAAGTATAAAGCTAAAAGGAGCTAATTATGAGTGAACGAGGCTTAATTTTAGTTAATACCGGCAATGGTAAAGGTAAAACAACAGCAGCATTAGGTGTTGCATTACGCGCTGTTGGCCAAGGCCTTAAGGTTTTAATCTTACAATTTATCAAAAGTGGTAATGGCTATGGCGAACTAGCAGGTCTTGCTAAATTAGGGGACCAAGTAGAAATTCGTTCCATGGGTAAGGGATTTATTTACTATAAACGAGATGAAGTAGGCGAGGCTGAATTGGCACGTCACAAAGAGGCAGCTCAAGAGGCTTGGCACACATTAGTGGAAGAAGTAAATTCAGATCGATGGGACCTCATCATTATGGATGAAATCAATAATGCCATTAATTATGAGCTTATTGATGTAAATTCTGTAGTAAATATGCTGAAGTATAAACCCGAGCGCTTACACGTTATTTTAACGGGCCGTTATGCTAAACCTGAAATCATTGATGTGGCGGATACGGTAACAGAAATGAAGGTAGTAAAGCATGCTTATGAAAAGGGTATTAAGGCTGCTAAAGGCATAGAGTTTTAACTTATACGTTATAGGAATAATTAAATCTAAAATTTTCGAAAAAGTTCTTGCTAAAACTATATCGAAAATGTATAATATAGTCATAAGCACAAGGTGCTAAATATTCTTGACATTAAGTATGTATATAAGACTAACCAGGAGGTTAACTATGGCTGTACATGATTACATTAAATCCGGCGATTTCGCTACTGAAAAACACGTTCCTGTTATCGAAACTGTTGACACTGTAAAAGCAGGTGAAACTTTCCACGTAACATTGTCCGTTGGTAAAGACATCGCACATCCTAACACTGTAGAACATCACATTGAATGGATCAAATTGTACTTCGTAGCTGAAGGTACTCAATTGCCATTCGAAGTTGGTGAAATTTCCTTCAACGTACACGGTGACGGCGCAACTGCAAACGAAGGCCCTGTACACGCAATCTCTGAAGGTTCTTTGGCAGTTTCCTTGAACAAATCTGGTAAATTGATTGCTGTATCTTACTGCAACATCCACGGTTTGTGGGAATCCGAAAAAGAAATCACAGTTGCTTAATTAACTTAATCAACTAATAAAGACCAGCCTTAGGGCTGGTCTTTTTGTATGTAAATTGTAAGGATAACTGAAATAATCACACTAAAATTATGTCCGCACTCAAAAGAATTTTGTTTTTATATAGTGGATGGATTGCCTTATATCCCTTTACAGTGCTATTTGTTTATGGTAAAGTATATGCATATTGATTTTTAGTAGAATAAGTTAAATGAGGGATTATTGTGGCCTTAATCGTTAAAAAGTTTGGTGGCAGTTCCGTAGCTACACCAGAAAAAATATTTAATATTGTTGATCGCGTCCTTCGTGAGAAGAAAGAAGACGATAAAATCGTTATTGTTGTATCTGCTATGGGCGATACAACAGATGACTTGGTAGCATTGGCTAAAGAGGTAACATCTAAGCCTTATGGTCGTGAAATGGACCGCTTGTTATCTACAGGTGAGCAAGTAACGATTGCATTGATGGCGATGGCATTCAACGAACGTGGTCATAAAGCGATGTCCTTAACAGGTGACCAAGCAGGTATTACAAGTAGTGATACATTTAATAAAGGCCGTATTTTGGGCGTTGATCCAAATCGCGTGTTTGAAGCTTTGGATGAAGGTAATATCGTAGTTGTGGCAGGTTTCCAAGGTATTACTGAATATGGTGACATGGTTACTTTAGGTCGTGGTGGCTCCGATACAACTGCTGTTGCATTGGCAGGTGCTATGAAAGCTGATGTGTGTGAAATCTTCACAGATGTTGAAGGTGTTTACTCTACAGACCCTCGCGTTGCAAAAGAGGCTTTCAAATTAGAAGAAGTAACATATGGCGAAATGCTTGAGATGGCACGTCTTGGTGCAGGTGTAATGCAACCTCGCGCCGTAGAAATGGGTTTCCGTTATGGTGTACCTATTCACGTACGTTCAACATTTAGTGACAAAACAGGTACTATTATTCGGGAGGATTATACTGTGGAAGCAAATAAACACGTAATTACTGGCGTAGCTGACGATACTAATACAGCAAAAGTAGCCCTTGTAGGCGTTGAAAATAAACCAGGTGTGGCAGCAACTGTATTTAAAGCATTGGCTGCAAAAAATGTGGACGTTGATATGATTGTTCAATCTATCCGTGCCGTAGGTGAACCTAAAACTGACCTTATCTTCACAGTAGCTATGGATGATGTTGTACTAGCTCGTGAAGTATTAGCAGAATTACAAAAAACTGTTGATATCGAAGCTGTAAATATCGACGAAAAAATGGCAAAGGTTTCTATCATTGGTGCAGGTATGTTAGGTCAACCAGGCGTAGCTGCTCAAATGTTTGATATCTTGAGCCAAGAAGGCATCAATATTGAAATCATTTCTACTTCTGAAATTAGTATTTC
>DXZL01000050.1:3787-9848 GCA_019419725.1 Veillonella sp.
TATAGAAAGAAGGGACAGCATGGAAATAAATAAGATTTATTCTGGCTTTCGCCTTGACCGCATTGAGCGCATTGATGAGATCAATGGTACCGCTTATGAAATGAAGCACGAAAAGTCTGGTGCTCGTTTAATTTATATCGATTCACCAGATTCTAATAAAGTATTCAATATTGCTTTTAGAACAACACCTCATAATAGTACAGGTGTAGCACATATTATGGAGCACTCCGTTCTATGTGGTTCTCGCAAATTCCCATTAAAAGAGCCATTTGTTGAACTTGTAAAAGGTTCTTTAAACACGTTCCTAAACGCTATGACATATCCGGATAAAACGATGTATCCTGTAGCGAGTAAGAACGATAAAGACTTCCATAATTTGATGGACGTATATCTTGATGCCGTATTCTACCCACGTGTTCGTGAAGATGCAGAAATTGTAATGCAAGAAGGGTGGCATTATGAGCTCGAAAATGCAGACGATGAACTTACCTATAAAGGCGTTGTGTTCAATGAGATGAAGGGTGTTTACTCATCTCCTGATTCTGTATTAGAACGCCAAATGATGCGTGAGCTTTTCCCAGATACTACTTATGGCGTTGACTCTGGTGGGGATCCTGATTATATTACAGATTTAACATATGAAGAATTCCAAGAGTTCTACCGTGTTCACTATCATCCATCTAACAGTTATATCTTTTTGTATGGTGATATGAATATTGAAGAGCAATTAGCATTCTTAAATGATGAGTACTTAAGTCATTTTGATGCTATTGACGTTCATACTGAGGTAGCTCTACAAGCTTCATTTACAGAAGGTAAAGTAGTGAGCTATCCATATAGCGTAGTTTCTGAGGAGCCAACAGATAATCGTACATTACATTCCTTTGCTTACGTATTGCCTGATGTAACACCAGAACATAGCTTGGCCTTTGAGGTATTAACACATGCTTTGTTAACATCTCCTGCAGCGCCTCTTAAACAGGCGCTGGTGAAAGCTGGTATTGGTTCTGATATTAGTGGCTATTACTTAGATAGCATTCGTCAACCTATGTGGACAGTACAAGCTACAGGTTCTAATCTAGATAAACAAGCTGACTTACAGCGTATTGTAGAGTCCACATTACAAGAGTTATGTGATAAAGGCTTAGATAAAGAATTATTAGAAGCTTCTTTAAATAGCATTGAATTTGCTCTTCGTGAAAGTGATTTTGGTGGTCGTCCTATCGGTTTAGCCTATATTATTCGTATGATGGATAATTGGCTATACGATAATGATCCATTGGAACTATTACATTATGAAGAGGCATTAGCGAATATTCGCAAGGGCTTAGCAGGTACATACTTCGAAGATTTGATTCGTCATTCCATCTTGAATAATAACCATAAAGTTCTTGTATCTATTTATCCTGAACGTGGTCTTCAAGAACGTAAAGATGCAGAGGTTAAAGAGCATTTAGCCACTGTAAAAGCTAATATGACACCTGAAGAAATCGAAGCAATTGTAGAGCAAACAAAACGCCTTAAAATTCGTCAAGAAACTCCAGATAGTGATGAAGCGCTAGCATCTATTCCTTTGCTCGAGTTATCTGATTTAAACCCTAATATTGAAGCCGTAGAACGCCGTGAAAGTAAAATTGGCAATACTACAGTTCATTTTGTACCTACTTTTACAAAAGGTATCAATTATGTAGGATTGTACTTTAAATTGAACTGCCTCACTGAGGAAGAACTATTCTACGCTGATATTTTAAGTGATATCCTCGGTCGTATTGATACATCTGAACGCGGCTATGAAGCTCTGGCTAAAGATATCAATATGAATTTAGGGGGATTGAGTTCTGATATTACGGCCATCAGCAAAGATGGTAAGCGTGATGAATTTACGCCTCTTATGATTGTGCGTGCGAAAGCATTGCATTCTAAATTACCTGATTTATGTCGCTTGATTAATGAAGTCGTTCAAAAAGCAGATTATAGCGATGATCAACGTTTGACTGAACTTGTTCAAGAAAGCAAAGCCATTTGGGATAATGAAGCATTCCGTCGTGGTAATTCCATCGTGAGTCAACGCGTTATGGCTCAAGTATCTGCTGTTGGTAAGTTTAGAGATAATGGTAATTTAGGATATTATCAAAAAATTAGTGAACTAGCATCTAATCCTGCAGCATTGCCGTTATTACCAGAAAAATTAGCTGAAGTAGCTTGTAAAATTTTCCGCGCTAACAATGTAGATATTATGTTTGTTGGTGAAGAAGGCGAATTAGACGCCTTTGAAAACCTTATGAAACCTTTCGTTGAAACTTGGGATGCTACAGAATTAAGCAATGATGTATTACAAATCACTCGTCTATCTGGCAACGATGGTATCGTTACTGCTGGTAAGGTTCAATACGTAGCACAAGGTGGTAACTTCATCGATCATGGTTTCAAACATGTTGGTCCAATGAGCGTATTAGAAACAATTCTACGTTATGAATACCTTTGGATTCGTATTCGTGTACAAGGTGGCGCTTACGGAGCATTTGCTAATTTCTATGATGATGGCAATATGATTTTCTGTAGTTATCGTGACCCTAACTTGTTGGAAACTTTGAATGTCTATAAAGAGTTGCCTCAATATCTTCGTGATTTCACATTGACTGATCGTGAAATGCGCAAATATATTATCGGCACTATGAGTTCTTTAGACTTGCCGATGACACCTGCATTGCGTGGACCACGTGCGATGGGTATGTACTTCAGCGGTGCTAAATTAGAGGACAAAGTAGAGTTCCGTAAACAAGTAATCGCATGTAAGCCAGAAGATATTGTTGCATTAGCAGATGTGGTAGAACCTGTATTGAATGATAATCATATTTGCACAATGGGTAACGAACAAAAGATTAAAGATGCTGGTAATGTGTTTGATAACATTGTGTCTTTAGGATAAATAAGTTTATATCAATACATGATATTGCTTTAGTTTTTACTTTGACATATCTTTGGATGTATAAGTGGCATATTCATAATGGATATGCCACTTGTTTTCTGCTATAGGAGAGTTCTAATGAAAGGTAGATTTGCGCCTAGTCCAACCGGATATATTCATCTCGGTAACGTGTGGATAGCACTTTTATCATATATCTCCACACGCCAACAAAAAGGAACGTATGTTGTACGTATGGAGGATATAGACCTACAACGGTCAAAACGAGAACTAGGGGAAGCTTTACTAGATGATTTAGAATGGCTTGGCTTTGAATGGGATGAAGGTCCTCGTGTAGGTGGACCAGAAGTATCCTATTGGCAAAGTGAAAGACAAACATATTATGCAGACATATTAGAATATCTCGCATTAGAAAAACTAATTTACCCTTGCTTTTGTAATAGAGCGCGACTACAATCTATAGCTTCTGCACCTCATGTAGGCGAAGTGGTGCATCGTTATGATGGAAAATGTCGACATTTACGTGATTTTGAAATACAAGAGTTATGTAATAGCAAAGAACCATCCTTGCGCCTTGCTATAGATTCTTGTGATCTTGAGTTTGATGATCGATGGCAAGGTAAGCAGCATATTCATTTGGAAGGTGAACTAGATGATTATGTATTACGTCGTGGTGATGGTATGTACGCATATAATTTGGCAGTCGTATTAGATGATATAGCTATGGGAATAACTGAAGTGATTCGAGGCGATGATTTACTCGATACAACAGGACAGCAATTATATTTGTATAACACATTACAACAATGCTATCCCCATAAGAATATAGCGGTTCCCAAGTATGGTCATGCCCCACTTTTGGTAGATGCAGATGGACATAGGCTATCTAAACGTCAAAAGAGTATTACAATCCGCGAATTACGAGAACAGCAATGGTCAGCATCTAGGATTTTAGGCGAGTTAGCTGTTGCAGGTGGGCTTATAGATGGTGCTAGGTATGCTCATCCACAAATAAGCCTTTCTGATTTACTTCATTTAGACCTCTCAGTTCCTAGTTTGAGGCAAAAAACAATTGTCATTGAATGATACTAGATACATTGATTTTAGTTCTGAAATGTTTGCTAAAAGCGTATAATTCTTTAACTATAAAATTCGATACATTATATTGACAAAATTCGATATTTATTTATAATAGTATATAAGAGGTGGTTGAAATGACAATTCAACAAGCTTTAGATCAAAAGGTGTGGGCCGTTATTGGAGCCACTGATAAAACCGAAAAGTTCGGCTATAAGATTTATAAATGTCTTAAAGATCATGGATATGAAGTATATCCAGTTAATCCTAATGTTGCAGAAATAGATGGAGACAAATGTTACTCTAGTCTTTCTGCACTTCCTGTTGTACCAGCTGTTGTGGATTTTGTTTTACCAGAATCAGCGGGATTGGCTGCACTTGATGAATGCAAAGAACTTGGCATTCCAACTGTGTGGTTACAACCAGGAGCGGATAAACCATCTGTTGTTGAAAAAGCACATGCTTTAAACTTGCATGTCATTCAAGATTGTGTATTAGTTCAATTACCGTAGGAGGGTATAATGAGCGAATTAAAAGAATTAAAAACTGCTGAATATCAAGATTTAGTAAATCAAGGTGGCGTAACTGTTATTGATTTCTGGGCTCCATGGTGCGGTTATTGCGTACGTATGATGCCGATCATCGAAGAAATTGCAGGTGAGCTTGAAGGTAAAGCTAACTTTGTAAAAGTAAATGCTGATGAAGAACCAGAATTAGCACGTAATTTACAAGTTGAAGTATTGCCTACATTTGTTATCTTAAAAGATGGCGAAGTAGTAGATCGTAAAATTGGTTTCTTGCCAAAAGGCGATCTTCAAGGTGCTATTGAATCTAAATTCTAATAATCGGAATAATTCTATATAGATAGAGTAAAAAAGACCTCATCAATGTATGTCCAATATATTGATGAGGTTTTTTTCATATTTTCTATAGAAGCAAATAAAAAGTATCGTATAAATATAAAATTAGATTAAAATATAAAATTTCATTTTACATAATTCAATATTATTAATAACTTAGTATTCAAGCGGATTTTTATGTGTTTTTAAATGAGGAAAAAATGAAACATTAGTTTAACTTATTAATTTTTTTATGGAAGTTTAAAATAATATATGGTAGTATTATGTTAAATATTGTGAATATTTAGTGAAAAAGAGTGCAATATTTGATTTATTTCTTCATTGTGGGGTGAGAGCCACAAATGTTGGGAGGGAACTTAATATGAATAAGGTATTCAAAGTTGTTTGGAGTGCAACTAAGCACGCTTATGTCGTAACGTCTGAGTTGGCTAAGTCACATCAAAAATCTGCAACTACAATTGTAGCTGCAGTTATTTTGGCGGCTAGCTTTTCTGGAGGTGTTGCTAATGCATCCAGCCCTGAGGATTGGGCTAGAGCTGATCTTATTGGTAGCCAAAGATGGTTAACACCTGATCAAAATGCTTGGGGTCATATGCAAGATCAACATCAAGTTGATCCACAACAATTAGACCAACAGCAACAGCAACAACAACAGCAGCAACAACAATGGCAACAACAAGAGCCACAGCAACAACAATGGCAACAACAAGTGCCACAACAGCAACAACAGCAACAACGACGTCAACGTCCTCAAGTGCCACAACAACAGCAACAACAGCAACAACAATGGCAACAACAAGTGCCACAACAACAGCAGCAACAACAAATCCCTAAAAAAGGCGGTTCCACTGGTAATACCGTAATTAATAACTACTATACAGTTGTAACTACTGATGTTGAAAATGTTAAGAAAAATACACATAACATTAACGTTGTAAATAAAAAGGTAGATATCAATACTACTAATATTAATACTGTTAATAATAAGGTTGAGAGTGTAAAAACTGACATTAATAAAATCAATGCTAATATTACAAATATCAACGCTAAAGTTGATAAAAATAGCAAAGATATTGAAGGATTAAAAGGCAAAGTCGGCACTCAAATCACTAACATTCAACAAGATATCACAAATATTAACAATAATATTGACGCTAAATTTACTAAAATTAACAACGATATTGATGTAAAAATCGAT